>NZ_QNRX01000010.1 GCF_003317055.1 Alkalibaculum bacchi | reverse complement strand
ATAGGACGTCGCGGATTCATTCCTCAGTAGCTCAATGGTGGAGCAATCGGCTGTTAACCGGGAGGTTGTTGGTTCGAATCCAACCTGAGGAGCCAAGTTATTCAATGAATAATTAAAAAGTATTCCATTGGAATATAAAATGCTGGTGACTGATAGCTGGTCGCTGGTAGCTAAAAATAAGGCCCTATGGTCAAGCGGTTAAGACATCGCCCTTTCACGGCGGTATCCCGGGTTCGATTCCCGGTGGGGTCACCAAATTTAATTAACAGTGAACAATGAATAATAAACAATTTTCAAAGAGTCACTGAGTATCAAAATATTGTAATGCGGCCTGGTAGTTCAGTTGGTTAGAATGCCAGCCTGTCACGCTGGAGGTCGACGGTTCGAGCCCGTTCCAGGTCGCCATTTTTACAAGTTGTAAGATATAAGTTGTAAGTTCTATGTAAAAGCGCAAGTCACGAAAAGTGACGAAATACTTAGAACTTAAAACATAGAACATAGAACTAATATGCTGGCATGGCTCAACGGTATAAGTAGAGAACCAAAATTTCGATTTTTGAAATTTTTTGTGAGTCACTTAGTTAGGCAAAACAAATATAGTGCATCATTATGGGATAGGTAGTAAATAATATAAGATATGCTGGCATGGCTCAACGGTAGAGCAGCTGACTTGTAATCAGCAGGTTGTAGGTTCGATTCCTATTGCCAGCTCCATTTTTTTATTTAAAGGTAAATTATTAATATAATGATATTTAACCCGGTGGGGTTCCCGAGTGGCCAAAGGGAACAGACTGTAAATCTGTCGGCTCAGCCTTCGATGGTTCGAATCCATCTCCCACCACCAAATAGCAATGAACAGTTAAAAGTGAATAGTAAATAATGAAAAGCATATAATAGAGATTCTTTATGGGGTCTCTTTTTTTATGTAATTGAATCTTTCACCCGTAAGACTTGACTCTAGCACTGATGACTGAAGACTGGCTGCTAGTAGCTAATGCGCCGCAGGCGCTATTCTTCTTATGTGGAAAGGGGAAAGTTGAAAGCGGAATTTAAACTCGTATATAGGCGAACACAATTCTATCATCTCACTATATAGGCTATCAATGATAATCTATAGGCTTTTACATAGAACTTATAACACCAAACTGTTTTACTTATGAAAGTGAGGGTATAAGTAAAATATAACACGAACAAGGGGAGGTTATAATATGAAAAATATTGCAATACCCATAGATGGTTCTGAAGGTTCAAAGAAAGCAATGGCAAAAGCAAAAGAGTTTGCAAGGGTTTTCAACTCTAATATTACTCTCTTAAATGTTAGAGAGATTCCTGTGCAAGAGGGATACTATAACAAAATAGAGGATTATTTAGCATTTGTTAACGAAATGTCCGAAAAGGTATTAAATGAAGGCAAGGAGTTCTTTTCTGATTTAGAATGCAATATAAATACAGTATCAATAGAAGGTAATGCAGCTAGGAGCATCGTCAAATATGTTGAGAATAATGATATCGATTTAGTTATTATTGGATCTGAAGGACTTAATGCTGATGGTATTAAAAGAGTTTTAATTGGTAGTGTTGCAAATAAAGTGCTTCATAGACTGAATAAACCTCTATTAATTGTCAAATAACACAAATAATTGATATTAAAAATGTGAATTTGGGGGGATGGTAATGAAAACTATTTTAGTAACTATTGATGGATCAGACTATTCTAAGAGAGCTATGCTAAAGGCAAAAGAAATTGCCAGAGTCTTTGATAGCAATATTATTCTTTTAAATGTTCGAAATACAATTATACCATATCTTGCATTTGAAGAAACTCAAAAATACTATCATATGTTAAAAGATAATTCAGAAACATTACTACAAGCGGCTAAAAAACATTTTTCTGATATGGAGGACAAAGTAGAACTAGTATCTTTAGAAGGCGATATTGCCACTGAGATAATCGATTATAGCGAAAATAATGATATTGATTTAGTAGTAATGGGATCTATGGGTTTAAGTGCTGGATTAATCCAAGGATTTTTATTAGGAAGTATTGCAAATAAAGTAGTTCACGGTATTAAAAAGCCAATATTAATTGTCAAGTAATTCTTTAGTCATCAGCCATCAGCCATCAGTATTCTAGGGCAGAGCTTTGTGGGTCAAAGGTTTAATAAGCTTGCATATTGCCAATGAGTTAAATAGGAAAAAAATAAAAGGGTTATAAAATCATTTTGATTTTATAACCCTTATTTTATTAACTGATATTTATATGTAGTTAAGTCTTAGACCTGTGAAACTGGACCCTAGTGCTGATGGCTGGCCGCTGGTTGCTTAATAGCTTACTCTACTATCCCACCTTCAACAACTACAGATTCAGGATCTACGGTATCACCATATACAGGTTTTAATGTAGCTTCATAATTCTTGTGCATGAAGTTTTCTTCCCCTAATTTTTTAAGCTCATCATTAACCCAATTTAATAGTTCTGTATCTCCCTTTTGTACTGCAGGTGCGATATAATCTTGGTTTCCAAGTTCAGTAATACCAGTTGTGAAACCTTCATTTTCAACAACCCAAGCAAATACTAATGTATTATCATGAGCTAATGCATCCCCACGTCCATCTTTTAAAGCATTAAATGCTTCTGTGTTTTGATCATATTTTATTAGTTCGATATCTGGGTGATTTTGAGTGAAATACATTTCTGCTGTTGTTCCTTTGTTGACAATCAGTTTTTTACCTTCTAATTGCTCTACATCTGTAATTACAGAACCATCTGGTGATACGATGCCTAAACTAACCTTCATATATGGATTGGCAAAATCAACAGCTTCTTTTCTTTCAGGAGTTACGGTAAAATTAGCCAATATGAGATCTACTTTTCCAGATTGAAGGTATTCAACTCTGTTAGCAGCTTCTGTGACTACAAATTCAACTTTTGATTCATCACCTAGTAGATCTTTTGTTATACGTTTTGCAAGATAAATATCGTATCCTTGATTTTCACCATTTTCGTCAATGTATCCAAATGGTGGCTTGTCTCCAAAGACTCCTATTCGGATTACATCATTTTCTTTGATTTTTTCAAGAGATGATAGTTCTTCTTCAGGTTGGCTACATGCCACAAATAAGCCTGCCATTAAGATCAAAATGAATGCTAAAGATATTAATTTGTTTTTTTTCATTTATTATTGCTCCTTTCATTATCAAAACTAAATGTATTTAAGAATTTTTGTGCTCTCTCTGTATTTGGATTTGTAAAGAATTCTTCAGGAGAAGCGATTTCTGCAATCTTACCTTTATCCATAAAGATGATTCGATCTGCTACTGCTCTGGCAAAAGCCATTTCGTGGGTAACAATAATCATTGTCATCCCTTGATTAGCTAATTCTAGCATAACGTCTAAAACTTCTCGAACCATTTCAGGATCTAGTGCTGCTGTTACTTCATCAAAGAGCATTATTTCAGGATTCATACAAAGTGCTCGAACAATGGCTACCCTCTGCTTTTGTCCACCTGAAAGCTGTCTTGGATAAGCGTCTATTTTGTCTATAAGCCCTACTCTTTCAAGAAGTTGTTTTGCTTCTTTTATAACGTCTTCTCTATTTCGTTTCTGTACTTTAATAGGGCCTAGCAAAACATTTTCTAAGATTGTCATATGAGGAAACAAATCATAACTTTGAAATACCATTCCAATCTTTTGACGTATTTGATGCCATTGAGTTTTGTCTAAGTTTATGATTTTGTTATCTAGTAAGATTTCTCCAGATTGAATCTCCTCAAGTCCATTGATACAGCGAAGCAGTGTACTTTTACCACATCCAGAAGGACCTAATACAACCACAACTTCACCTGAATGAACTTCTAAAGATATATCAGATAAAGCGACTAAATCATCGTATTTTTTGTGTAAGTTTTTAATTTGTAATAAGGGTTTCTGATCTTCTACACCCATACGTAAACCCCCTTTCATTTAAATTACATGCTTTGTTTACAAGTATATACATATTATTAATACGTAACTTAACTTTTATGCTCTCTTAGAAGAATGACCCCAAAGGCATACATAAACACTGATCGTTGATTGATGGTAGCTAAGCGAAGCGCCTAGCTTTGCCATTTTTCTTCTAATTTTCTAGAAAAAATAGTCACAGGATAACAAATAATAAAGTACAGGAAGAAAATAAACCCATAGACCCAAAGAGATGCAGTTGGGGTTTTTAAAATAGAGGACTCAATAATTTGCTGACCTATTTTTAATACTTCTATCACGCCAATTAAGACGGCTAATGAAGTAGTTTTAATCATGCGTGTAGCTAAATTAATTGCTGCCGGGACAAGCCTTCTTACAGCTTGAGGAATAATTATGTACCGATAAATTTGAAGGTCTGTGAGCCCTATTGCCTTACCACTTTCTTTCTGATGGACAGGAAGTGATGTTACGGCCCCTCTTACAATATCACCCATTTCAGCAGTTCCCCAAAGTGTAAACACAATAATGCAGACGACTTCTCCGTCTAAGTGAATGCGAAATGCTTTTGTCACACCAAAATAGAATATGAATAACCAAACGAGCAAAGGTATGATTCGGATGGCTTCTAGGTATATTCTACATAGAATATTGATTATTTTATTTTTTCTAAGCATTAGAAGTCCAAATGCAATTCCTAATACTGTTGAAAGGATAATAGAGACTAAGGCAATTCTACCTGTTATCAAGAGTCCACCAAGGAGGCGTTGCATATTGATTCCTTGAAATAAAACTCTAACGCCCAAATCCTGCATAGCGTATCCTCCTTTCTAGTAGAGTAATCCCTAGGGACATTGGCAGTAAAATAATCAGATATGCGATGACCAAAACCAGAAGTGCCTCATTGGTTTTATAATACATACCAATTAAATCCTTTGCCACAAACATTAAATCAGCTAGGGCGACTGCACTAAAAACGGAAGTTTCTTTTAATAAAAAAATCGCATTGGCGCCAATTCCAGGGATAGCTACAGCTATTGCCTGGGGTAAAATCACATAGCGTATTAATTGTGGATTCGTAAGTCCAATGCTCAAACCAGCTTCTATTTGTGTCTTACTTACAGCCTCTAGTCCACTACGAAAGGCTTCAGCCATATAACTGCCTCCTAAAAAAGTAAGTCCAATTATGGCACAAGTAGTAGACTCTAATTTAATGCCTAACTGAGGTAGCCCGTAATACAGGAAAAATAGCTGAATTAATAAAGGTGTATTTCTTGATAATTCAATATATATAGCTACTATTCTCTTAAGCCCCTTAACTTGGTAATATGTAATAATGCTGCATAATAAACCTAAGAGAAGAGACAAAACAATTCCCAATAAACCTATGACTAGAGTAACTTTCATTGCTTCCACATATAGAGGGATACTTTTTATAATAAATGGAACGTCCGTAAAATCCACCTCCTTAAGAAGATAAGTATAATAAAATTTTAGTTTATATTATTAAAGTATACGTGGATAATCCCTTAATGTCAATGGATTTGAACAAAAAAATATTAAACTTATTTGTTTAGTTGGCATTTTATTATTCTATAGTTTTTACAATTAAAATATAGTAAAATTGAATAGTCTATTAGAGTGTATTGACAATAATTGTTATTGATATTAGACTAAAATTAATAAAATAAAAATATATTATTACAATATATTTAGGCATCTTAAAGGAGACACAAGGATGGAAGATTATAAAAGCAAAAAAGATGCATTACAGAATGAATTATTAATCAGAAAAATGATAAAAGAGCATTTAGACATTAAAGATGAAGAACAAGTGAAGACTATGGAGAAGTTGTTTATCTACAATTTATTAAATTAATCTATTGGTAAATAATAAACATAAAATGATTAAGGGCAATTTATAAATAATACAGTTATATTTTAAGAGTAGCCGTATTGGCTGCTTTTTTGTATGTAAAATTTTTCTAAGACTCAATATGTAGTTGGTTTTCACTATAGAGTTTATAAAAGTTCTTGATATTATGAATTACTTTGTTTATAATTCAGTTTATATATTAAATTTTAAGGGAAATTTTGTGTAAAGGAGTAATGAAAGGAGTAATGAAACGAAAATTGATAGTATGATAAAAATTTAAAATTTTTTATTTGTTCAATTATGCAGCATTAGGACCTACAAAAGAAAAAAAATTTAGGAGAGTTGCTCAGTGATTGTTAAAATATCTGTAATACTTATATATCTATTATGTATGATTGTTAATGGTGTAATTAGTAGAAAGAAAATTGTCGATGCAGATAGCTATTATACTGGAGGGAGGAATGTAGGTGCAATAACCAGTGCTAGTGCATATTTAACTACATTTTTTTCTGCAGTAATGTTTAGTTTATGCGGTTCTTTGGGTTTTGAAATGGGTATAAGCGTTATGTGGATTGGAATTATGAATGCATTTATTACGGGTTTATTTGCTTGGACATTTCTTGCCGGACGTACTCGCCAATTGTCAGAAGATTTAGGAGTATATACATTGCCTCAGATAGTTGAAGCTCGTTTAAACTCACGTTTTTTAAGGATGTTCACGGCATTTGTTATTTTAGCATTCTTGATTCCATACTCTGCAAGTGTTTATCAAGGCATAAGCTTTATTTTTCTAAGATTGTTTGATATTCCTTTTGAGTACTGCATCATAGCTTTGGCAGTTGTTACTGCTTTGTATGTCGCTCTTGGCGGAAATTCAGCAATGATGTCTAACAGCGTAATTCAAGGGGGCTTGATACTTGTATGCGTTTTAATTTATTATATTGTTTTTTTCAAAAATGAAGCTATTGGAGGATTTAAAGTAGGATTACAAACTCTCGTTTCCCTTGAAGGCGGAAGAGATTTAGTTGCACTATTTGGAGGCAAAAATTTTTTAAAAGTTTTTGCTACGGTAATTCTAACAAGTGTAGGAGGATGCGCAACGCCACAACTAATCAGCAAATTTGTTTCTGTTGAAAAAACCCAAATTAAAGCTACCAGTATTATTGCGACTGTTGGTTGTTTGTTGATTGCAGGAGGAATGTATTTTGTTGGTGGTTTCAGCCAGATTTTTTTTCAGAAGGGATATCTAACTCTACCAGATACTACAGATAAAGTAATGGGTACAATCATGTATTTTATAACAAATGATTTCTTTTTTACTTTGATATTTATTATGCTTTTAGCCGCTTCTATGTCTACTTTAGCAGCCCTTGTCCTTACTGGAGCTTCAGCGCTCACAGAAGATCTGTTACCTGTTATATTTAAAAAATATAAATTAAGTGATAATAAAAAAATTATATTAGCACGTATCTTTAGTTCACTATTTATTGTGCTATCCGCGATTATGTCTATAATACCAAATTCTATCATATCTCTTATGTCCATTTCCTGGGGTATGATTGCATCCGTATGTATTGGTCCCTATTGGTATTGTGTGTTTTCAAAACATACTAATAAAATTCCAGCGGTTATTTCATCCATTTATGGTTTTATATTTATGTCAATAGGTGTAGGTATTTATGGCATGCCATCTGCATCAATAATTGCTTCTATATCAATATTAACAACAATAATGATAATGTTTGTTCTTGCATTCATTTGCGATAGAGTGGAAGCCAATAAGAAAGTGCAATGAGAGAAGTAATATAGAACAAATAGTGGATGCACCTTATGTATAAAAGGGGATGCAAAAGGCATCCTCTTTTTTTGTGATTGTACACTTATATTTAAGAAAACACTCATAAATCGGCGTACTATTCAAAGAATTTTAGAATATAAATGTTAAGAGGAGGTGTGAACTTTGATTGATGAATTGTTAACATTACAATCTTTAGCAGAATTCCCTGTATTAGTTTTATTAGTCGGGGTAATCACACAGATTACAAAACGTTTTATTGATTGGATTTTACTAAAATTTTTTGATATCATCTTTATGCCAACGGAGATTATATCCTATGTAATCTCCTTGTTATTGCTTTTATCTATTAGCTACGCAAGTGGGAGTTTTACAGATAAAACAACACAAGAATTGTTTGGAGTAATACTTTTAGACTTAATAAATGCTCTAATTGTATCAATGGCTGCAAATAAAGGTTATGAGCGAATTACGGACAAAGAAACCCTCATTTCAAAAATTCAAAAAAAGAAGTAGGCTGCGGTCTACTTTTTTCTTGAATGATTTTACGGATAATACATAAACTAAAATTCTAGAATCATTAGTTAAAGGGAGGAAGGATTATGGCAACTTGGAAAGATGACAATGAAAAAATGAATTTAACATTAAGGCAAGTTTTAAAGCAAATTGAACACGTCTATGATCCCAATTTTGATTTATGGAATGATTATGTATTAAACGATGAATTTAGTACAGATAACGAAGAATAAAAATTAGTTAGTACTTATAAAGCCAATATGTAGATTATTATAAAACTGCATATTGGTTCTTTAATTTACTTTTAATTTACACTATCTTAAAAAATAATATAAAAACATTGAAATACTTTTAAGTTTATGTTATTCTATTTATTGCAGATAAGTGCCGAAGTGGTGGAATTGGCAGACGCGCTGGACTCAAAATCCAGTGAGGTAACACTCGTGCGGGTTCGACTCCCGCCTTCGGCACCATTATTTTCAAAAGCTTTATTAGATTTAAAAAATAGTTTATATCACATAAAAAACAAATATATATAAAATAAGTAGAAGCCTTCTAAGTTAAAGGCTTTTTTTAGTTGTTAGCAAAGTTCGTTTTCTTGTTTTTACAGCAAAATTATTGAGCTCTTTTATACAATAAAACCATACTTCATTGTTTTAGATTTAGTGTTACCAAATACTTCTAGTAAGGAAATCTGAAAATCAATAAGAATAGTAAAAATAAGCACTCAAAAAAACATTATTATATCAATGTTGTCTGTCTTTTATAACTGTATGTGACTGCAAAAGAAAGAACTAGAATACTATGGAGCGCAGATGGAATAAAAGTCGATAAATTAAACAAGTTCATTAAATATGGTTCTAATGGAGGTACTACCGATGAAAAAAGTAGGATTTATATGTGTGCACAACTCCTGTCGTTCACAAATTGCAGAGGCCTTAGGCAAACATTTTGCCAGTGATGTATTTGAAAGTTATTCCGCAGGGACAGAAACCAAACCTCAGATCAATCAGGATGCTGTTCGATTGATGAAAGAACGATACGGCATAGATATGGAGGAAACTCAACATTCCAAATTAATTGATGAACTTCCACCTATTGATATTGTCGTAACTATGGGTTGTAATGTAGTATGCCCTTACTTGCCTAGTGAAGAAAAAGAAGACTGGGGCCTTGATGATCCTACGGGTAAAAGCGATGAGGAATTCATCGCGGTGATTAATACAATAGAAGAAAAAATCAAGGATTTAGCACAAAGATTAAAAAAATAAAAGCTAGTTTATTTAAAGTATTATTAGATGAAACCGGATTAAGAATTTTAATTTTGTTATACCATAAAATCCTTTGTGTATGTCAGTTGCAGGGAATAATGAGCGAATCGCAACCTAAAATTTGAAAGCATCTGGCAAAATTAAGAGATATGGGATTTGTTAAGCGTGAAAGGCAATCTCACTATTAAAATAAATTTTAAAATAATTGCTCACCTTGTTAAAAAATATTGAACAAATAAAGTTTATATGTTAAGATAAAGTTGTTACAGAAAGTAACGTAAATTGCTGCAAGAATGCAGCCAAAAGATAAACTAGAGCAGTCATTGATTGAAAGTTAAAATAAAAATTAAAAATAAGAGAACACGATGGAACCACGAAGGTACTGTCATCAGAAAGATGACGTATTTTGTGGTTCTTTTATTTTGAGGAGGTTATTATAGTGAAAACATTGTTAAAGGATATCGAATCCTATTGGTCAAAACGCTCTGTATCTTATTCAGATGGAATCAAAAAATGTTTAGAGGATGATAATAAAAAAGTTTGGATAAATGTGTTATTAGAAAATTTTCCAAAGCACGAAGGAAAGGAACTTAAAATACTTGATATTGGAACAGGTCCAGGATTTTTTGCTATTCTACTAGCTAAAGCAGGCTATGATGTAGTTGCTGTAGATTATACTGAAGAAATGTTAAAGCAGGCTGCAAGCAATGCAAAGGATTGTAAAGATAAGATTACATTCCGTCAGATGGATGCGCACTCTTTAGATTTTGACGATGAGTCCTTTGATGTTATTATTACTCGTAATCTTACTTGGAATTTAGAACGACCAGTTGATGCGTATACAGACTGGCATCGTGTTCTTAAAAAAGGTGGTCGTATGCTCAATTTTGATGCCAATTGGTATGGATATCTTTTTGATGACAATAAGGCAGAGCATAGTAATGTTGACATTGATAAACTGTACTGCGATTATCACTTTTATTCAGAGAGCGATATTATGGAGTCTATTAGTAGACAACTTCCTCTTAGCAGGTACCAAAGACCTCAGTGGGATTCAATGATTTTATTAAATATCGGATTTTCAAAGGTATTAACGGATACAACTATATATGAAACAACTTGGACAGAAGAGGAAATTGCACTCTACCCAGATAGTTTGGGCTTTATGATACGAGCAGAAAAATAATATAAATAATCATAATACGAACTTATTTGGCAAATAAAAAAGTGACTTAAAAGGAATGCAAAATGCTGGTAGCTGGAAACGATACCTAATTTGATTATTCAAAAGAGATAAGAATGAAAGGTGTTGTATTAAGGTTGGTTAGACATTAGCAACTGATAACAGATGCCAGCAGTTTTTTGCTTAAGGAGACAAAATGTGGAGATACATTGGAAAACGATTGATTCATCTTGTGCCTGTCATCATTGCTATCAGTTTTATTACTTTTGCATTAATGCAGACTGCTTCGGGGGATGTAATTGATGCAATATACGAAAACGCAGGAGGAACAGCATCAGAAGAAATAGTAGCTGCTAAACGAGCAGAATTAGGTCTTGAGAAGCCATTTTTAGTTCAGTATCTTAATTGGTTGGTGGGAATGCTAAAAGGTGATATGGGCGTGTCTTTTGTATCTGGAAGACCGGTATTTGAAACCTTTGTATCTAAATTACCCTTTACGATTTTATTGACGCTTTCATCCATTATTACTACTATAGTTATTTCTATACCCTTTGGCATTATATCAGCGGTGAGACATAATAGATTTACAGATTATTGCATTCGATTCTTTACTTTTATTGGAAATTCACTGCCAGGCTTTTTTGTATCTCTATTACTAATTTACTTCTTTTCGTTAAAATTAAAGTGGCTGCCTGTAATGGGGAATAATGAATGGAAAAGTCTAGTTCTACCTACACTAACCCTATCGATCTCTATGGCATCAAAATATACGAGACAAGTGAGAACAACGGTTTTAGAAGAATTAGGAAAACCTTATGTTATAGGAGCTAAAGCTAGGGGAGTAAAAGAAAGGACAATTCTCTTTGCTAGTGTATTAAGGGTATCCATGATTACTTTGGTGACATTAATGTCTTTATCAATTGGTTCTCTCTTGGGAGGTACTGCTATTATCGAATCCATTTTTATGTGGGATGGTGTAGGGAAACTAGCAGTAGATTCCATTATGATGCGCGATTATCCTATGATACAAGCTTATGTTGTTTGGATGGCTATTATTTATGTACTCGTAAATTTAATAACGGACATCTTATACCACTACTTAGACCCAAGAGTTCGACTAAATCAGGAGGAGTAGAATGGGTTTTGTAAAGAAAGATAGAACAAAACAATACAGGACAAAAAAATACAGAGGCCCAGTTAAACTTAAGTTAATTATCTTGATTTGTCTAGCCTTGACATTACTACTAGTTGCTCTTTTTGCACATAAAATAGTTCCCTATGATCCCTATGCACAGAATTTGTCTAATGCACTTCAGGCACCAGGAAAAGAGCATATTTTTGGAACAGATCGATATGGTCGCGATATACTTTCTCGGGTAATAATGGGATCTAGAGCTACTATTTTTTCTTCTTTATTATTATTAGGGATGATTTCGATTTCTGGCTCCTTAGTAGGAGTCATTTGTGGATATTTAGGTGGCAAATTCGATTCTTTTATTATGCGAATTTCTGATATTTTCTTAGCCTTTCCTGGAATGGTATTTGCCATTGCAGTAGCAGGTGTTTTAGGTGGAGGCATTATGAATGCAGTTATTGCTCTGGCGGTTATTTCTTGGCCTAAATACGCAAGACTGGCAAGAGGACAAGTACTCACTATAAAAAATATGCCTTATGTTCAAGCTGCTATTCTATCAAATAGTAGTTTTGGCAAAATCATTTTTAAACAAATTCTGCCGAATATCTTTGCCCCTATATTAATAACAGCTACATTAGATTTAGGTACAATGATTATGGAGCTCGCTGGATTATCGTTTTTAGGTCTTGGAGCAATGCCCCCAATGGCAGAATGGGGGTCAATGATGAGCAATGGACGCAGCATGATACAAACTTCACCTTGGGTTATATTCGCACCGGGTTTTGCCATTTTTGTTTCCGTAACGATTTTTAATTTACTAGGAGATACCATACGAGATGTTTTAGATCCCCAAAATTATAATGGAACTTCTGACATAAGTTTTTATTCTGCTACTATGGGTAAAGCCTCAACAATTTTCAAATACATGAAAGAGAGAGATAATAAAATGAAAATAATTAAAAGAATTATGCCCCTATTATTAGTAGCTATTATGATAGTAACACTGTTTACAGGATGTGGACAATCTTCAAACAATGAGGGAATCAGTGAAAAGCCTCAAGAGAAAGTATTTAATTACGGTACAACAGCATATGGACCTGAAATGGGAAATTCAGGGTTAAATCCTCACTTCGATTATTCAGGTTGGTCATCTGTTCGTTATGGTGTAGGTGAGACTTTGTTTAAATTTAATGAATCTATGGAAATTGAACCTTGGCTAGCTACAGACTATGAACAGATAGATGAGTATACAGTTAAGATTAATCTTCGAGATGATGTAAACTTTTCAAGTAGTAGAAAAATGGACGGACAAGCTGTAAAGGAATGTCTCGATAATCTTATTGCAGTTCACGATCGTGCTCCAGGTGACTTAAAAATCAAGGAGATCACTGCTGATGGTCAATCTATTACTATCGTTTCTGAAGAAAAAGTACCAGCACTACTTAATTATTTAAGTGATCCATATGGGGCCATCATCGATATGGAATATGGCGTTACAGAAGATCGTAATGTAGCGGGAACAGGTCCTTATATTGCAGAGAAAGTTTCTGATACTGAAATTAATTTAGTAAAGAATGAAAACTATTGGGGTGGAGAGGTGAAGGTAGACCGTGTAAATGTAAAGACTATTACAGATGGAGATACCCTTACTATGGCTCTTCAATCAGGAGAAATTGATGCAACTCAGGGGCTACCATATGCTAGCTATTCATTATTTGAAGATAATAACGACTATAAAATAAGTTCAACCAATACTTCTCGCGCATTTTTTGCTCAATTAAACTTTGATACACCAGCATTACAGGATCTTAATGTAAGAAAGGCCATTGCCATGGGTATTGACAAGGAAGGCTTTACTGAGGTGCTTTTAAATGGCAATGGTTCACCAGCTGTAGGAGTATTCCCATCTAATTTTAAATTTGGAAATGAAGCAGTTAAAGGGCCTACTTACGATGTTGATGCTGCGAAAAAGCGATTAGAGGAAGCGGGATGGAAAGATACCAATAATGACGGTTTTGTGGACAAGGACGGAAAAAATCTGACTATTAGATGGCTTACATATCCAGGACGCCAAGAATTACCACTCTTAGCAGAATCCGTACAGGCAACTCTAAAAGAAATTGGAATAGACGTTAAAGTAAACTCTACTGAGAATCATAGAGATTTTCTTGAATCCGGCAATTGGGATATCTATGCAAGTGCTTTTGTTACAGCTCCAACAGGAGACCCAGAGTATTTTTTTACAACTCACAGCTTAAAATCATCTGCTAAAAATCGAGGTGGCTATTACAATGAGGAACTAGAAAAACAAGCAGGAGAGTTGAGAAACGAATTCAATAAGGATAAGCGTTCCGATTTAGCAGTTCAAATGCAGCAGATTATCCTTGACGATGTGAGCTTTATATTTGCATCTCATCTACAGATGTCCTTTGTAATGAAGTCAAATATAACAGGGTTTGAAGCACATCCTTCAGATTATTATGAAATCACAGCAAACTTAGAGATACAGTAAACGAAGTCCGTGTTTACAGACACCTAATCTCCCACTTAGCTTTCTCCTCCCCTCTGAAAGCTTTAAGTGGGAGTATTCGTATTTATTCATGCAGAATAAATCAAGCAATGAAAAGTATTAGATGCCTTGGAGATGATCAAATGAGAGAAATATTACTTGCTATGAAGAATGTGGAAATCAGCTATAATGCTCGGCCTTATGTAAGGGATATAAGCTTTCAGGTAAAAGAAGGTGAAATCTTAGGAATCGTTGGTGAATCAGGAAGTGGAAAGAGCACGTTGATAAAAGCTGCTATGGGCCTACTGGGACCTACTGGAGCTGTAACAAAAGGTCATGTTTATTATAAAGGTGAAAATATCTTAGATTATAATTCTCAAGAGTTTCAAAATATTCGAGGCTATGAAATGGGAATGATTTTTCAAAATTCTGAAAGTGCTCTTTGCCCAGTTCGTACTATTGGCGATCAATTATATGAAAGTATGAGTCAACACAAAAAGATTACGAAAGAAGAAGCGAAGTCTAAAGGATTAGCGCTTTTAGATAAATTAAACTTTAAGGATGGAAATCGAATTTTAAAAAGTTATCCCTTTGAACTGTCTGGAGGAATGAACCAACGGGTAGGAATAATGATGGGCATGCTTTTAAAGCCATCCCTCCTTTTTGCAGACGAACCAACCTCTGCTTTAGATGTGACCATACAATTGCAGGTAATCCGAGAAATGATGAAAATGCGGGATGAATATGGTACGGCAATCGTGATTGTCAGCCATAATATCGGTGTTATTTCTTATATGGCAGATACCGTTGTAGTAATGAAAGAGGGAAATATTGTTGAATACGGAACGAAAGACCAAATTGTTTTTCATCCCCAAGAAGAGTATACAAAAAATCTTATCGAAGCAGTACCTAGAATCAGGAGGGAAAATGGTTGAATACAATATTGGAATTAAAAGACATAAGTAAAACCTTTACGAAGAAGAATACTCTCCACAAGGCTCTTGATGATGTTTCTTTTACAATGAAAGAAGGAGAATGTTTAGGTATTGTAGGTGAAAGCGGTTCTGGCAAGAGTACTGTAGCTAAAATAATAACCTGTTTAGAAAGACCAGATAATGGAAGTATTTATTTTAAAGGCAAAGACATTACAGGTTTAACACGGAAAGAACGGAAGAAACTGTACAAAAACATGCAATTGATTTTTCAAATGCCTGTAGATTCCTTTAATCCAAGAATTAAACTAGGATCTAGCATTATAGAAGGAATGCTCAATCAAGGAATCTCTAAATCAGATGCAAAGCTGCGGATGTATGGGTTCTTAGATTTGGTTGGTATACCAAGAGAATACGCTTTGAAATATCCACATGAAGTTAGTGGGGGTGAATGCCAAAGGGCAGCCATTGCAAGAGCTATCATGACAAGCCCTGACCTCTTAATTTGTGATGAAGTCACCAGCGCTTTAGATGTAACAGTGCAAAAGCAGATCATTGAATTGTTAGATAAACTAAAAAAAGAACAAAGTATGTCTTATCTTTTTATTAGCCACGATATCGCATTAGTACAGCAGTTTTGTGATAGGGTACTGGTCATGTATCAAGGTCAAATTGTCGAAGAAGGAACAGTCGACCAAGTAATCATGAATCCTAAGGAAGAGTATACGAAGAAGTTAATTGATGCCGTATTGTTGTAGAAGATGAACTTAAAATATATAAAACACACGAGTGATTAAATCCTCGTGTGTTTTGGTATATATATAAAAGTTCTTGACAAAATAAAGTAGGTCATGTAATCTATAATCACAGACACCCCCCTAGGGGTATAGTTATATAAATGATAATGAGGTGAAAATATGAACCAAAAGTTTAATGTAACGGGCATGACTTGTTCCGCTTGTTCGGCAAATGTGGAAAAGACAGTAAAAAAACTGGATGGGGTCAATTCTGTAGAAGTAAATCTACTTTCAAATAGTATGACTGTGGATTATGATGATGTCCATATAGACAAAACAGAAATCATCAAGGCTGTTGAACACGCCGGATATGGAGCTTCTATATTTGTGCGTGGAGCAAGTGCTGAAAATCAAAAAGAAAAGGCTATAAACCCCGTAGAAGAGGAAATAAAAGAAATGAAGCAACGTGTTATTATCTCCTTTGTCTTGCTAATTCCATTAATGTACGTGTCTATGGGGCATATGTTCGGTCTTCCTCAACCAGATTGGCTAATGGGACCTGAAAATGCTATTACCTTTGCGTTTATACAATTCCTGCTAACACTACCTATTGTGTACGTCAATCGCAAGTACTACCGAGTTGGCTTTAAAAGCTTATTTCATGGTACACCTAATATGGATTCACTGATTGCTATAGGCTCAGGAGCAGCATTAGTGTATGGGGTCTATGCTATTTTTAGAATTGGATATGGTTTAGGACATAATGATTTACACTTAGTACATCAATATACTATGGATTTATATTTTGAGTCTGCAGCAATGATCTTAGCGTTGATTACACTTGGTAAATTATTAGAGACGAGAGCTAAAGGAAAGACTTCTGAAGCTATTTCTAAGTTATTAGATCTTGCACCAAAAACAGCAGCTGTTATTCGCGATGGTCAAGAGACTGAAATTCCCGTAGAAGACGTAGTAATAGAGGATATTATAGTAGTAAGACCAGGTCAGAGCATTCCAGTAGATGGAGTGGTTATTGAAGGAAGTACAGCGATAGACCAATCTGCTTTAACAGGAGAGAGTATCCCTGTAGAGAAAAACGTTGGAGATAAGGTCATAGCTGCTACTATAAACAAAACGGGATTTTTCAAATTTAAAGCTGAAAAAGTTGGCGATGACACTACATTAGCACAGATTATTGAACTAGTAGAAGATGCAAGTTCATCTAAAGCACCTATTTCAAAATTGGCGGATAAGATTAGTGGAATCTTCGTTCCTGTAGTAATTGCTATAGCTATTGTAGCCACTATTGTGTGGTTACTTTTAGGGCAATCCTTTGAATTTGCCTTGTCTATAGGGATTTCCATATTAGTCATATCTTGTCCATGTGCTTTAGGTTTAGCCACACCAGTTGCCATTATGGTTGGAACAGGTAAAGGTGCATCAAATGGAATATTGATTAAATCTGCAGAATCTTTAGAAATTCTTCACACAATTAATACGGTTGTATTAGATAAAACAGGCACCATTACAGAAGGTAAGCCAGTGGTTACGGATATTATAACTATGAATGAAGAAACAGAAAAAAATCTACTGCAAATTGCAGCATCACTAGAAAAACCTTCAGAACATCCCCTAGCTGAAGCCATTGTTGAAAGGTCAAAAGAAGAGGGCATACTAGCAAAAGATGTTACTGAATTTGAGGCCATTTCTGGAAGAGGTATCGTTGGTAAAATTGATGAAAAAGAGTATATTGCAGGTAATTTAGCCTTAATGAGAGAGAAAAATATAGATGTAAGCACCTTCCAAGAGACCTCAGATAGCTTTGCTATGGAGGGTAAGACTCCCTTGTACTTTGCAGATAGTCAAATGCTTTTAGGAATTATTGCTGTAGCAGATGTAGTCAAACCTACAAGCCGTGATGCCATTGAGCAATTTAAAGCTATGGGAATTGACGTAGTAATGCTTACAGGTGATAATCAAAAAACAGCAGAAGCTATTAAAAATCAATTGCACATCGACCGAGTAGTTGCAGAAGTATTACCACAAGACAAAGAAAGAGAAATAAGAAGCATACAAGAAAATGGAAAAAAAGTTGCAATGGTCGGGGATGGAATCAACGATGCTCCTGCTTTGGCGAGAGCAGATGTAGGTGTTGCTATTGGAGCAGGTACAGATATTGCGATTGAATCAGCAGACATTGTACTAATGAAAAGCGACTTACTAGATGCAGTTACAGCTGTTCAATTAAGTAAAGCTACTATTAAAAACATCAAAGAAAATCTATTTTGGGCATTCTTCTACAATACCTTAGGAATACCACTAGCAGCAGGAGTATTCTATACAGCCTTAGGTTGGAAGCTAAACCCAATGTTTGGGGCAGCGGCAATGAGTGTGAGTTCTGTATTTGTTGTATCAAATGCCTTAAGATTAAAATTATTTAAACCAAAACACGTAAATGTAAAATAAATAAATAGGAGAGGTAAATTATGAAAAAGATTATAGACATTAAGGGAATGAGTTGCGAACATTGTGTTGCAAGAGCCACAAAAGCATTAAATAGCATAGATGGCGTAGAGGCAAAAGTAAACCTTAAAAAGAATAATGCGGTGGTACAACTAGCAAAAAATGTAGAGGATCAAGTATTTAAGGATGCATTAGAAGAAGTAAACTTAGAGGCTGTTTCTATTAAAGAAAAGAAGGGTTTATTTGGCTAAAAACATTAACGAACTAAAAAAGGAGAACAAATATGAAATCTGACAAAACAAAAGTGACTCGTCTTTTAAAAACTGCAAGAGGTCAGATAGATGGAATCTTAAAGATGGTTGAAGAAGACCGATATTGTATTGATATCTCTAATCAGCTGATGGCAGCGCAAGCTATTTTGCGAAATATCAACAGAGAAGTCCTTCACGACCACTTAGGAAGTTGTGTACACGAAGCCTTTGAAACAGGCGATCAACGTGAAAAAATTGAAGAGATTATGGCCATTATTGACAAATTGGCAAAATAATTGCCTGCTACCTAGATAATACAATATTAAGAATAAATTACACATAAAAAACAGCTTACAAATTGTCTTCTAAGCTGTTTTTTATTGTACGAAATCCCTACTTTTGACCATAGCTCCTGCTCAGCCATCCTGAATGCAAGCGAAGAATCTTGACCCGAAAGGAATACCTAAATGCTAATGACTAAAGACTAATGACCAGCGACTAATGCTTGCAGGCCTCTTCCTGTATATTAGGAAAGTCCTATTTTTGGCCCTAGTTCCTGCCCAGTCATCTTGAACGCAAGCGAAAGATCTTGACCCGAAAGGAATACCTAAATGCTAATGACTAAAGACTAATGACCAGCGACTAATGCTCGCAGGCCTCTTCCTGTATATTAGGAAAGTCCTATTTTTGGCCCTAGCTCCTGCCCAGTCATCTTGAGCGCAAGCGAAAGATCTTGACCCGAAAGGAATACCCAAATTCTAGTGACTAAAGACTAAAGCGCTCATCTTATTTGATATGCTCCTGCTCAATGTCATTTTAGTATAAGAATTGCAAGGAGAATGACTTTACTTGTATATTGTGGTAAAATTATCAATAAATACGTAGTAGAATGGTAAGACGATAATCTTTATATAGGGGGAAATCATGAAAAGAACATCTTTAGATAGTTGGATTAAAGAGAAGATTGGGCAAGTTTCAAAAGAGGAACTAAAGATTAAAGACCTTGAATCTTATCAGTTGAAAAGATTACGAGAAACACTACAGTACGTCAAGGAAAAAAGCAAGTTTTACAATAAATTGCTAAAAGATGTAAATCTAGAGAAAATATCTAGCTTAAACGATATATCTACTCTTCCATTTACAACATCAGAAGATATTAAAGAGCAAGGAACTCGTTTTATATGCGTATCTCAAAATGAGATAAATCGTATTGTTACACTACAAACCTCTGGAACCACATCCCACCCAAAGAGAATTTTTTTTACAAAAGAAGATCAGGATTTAACAATAGATTTTTTTCATAATGGAATGGCGACTTTAGTAGAGCCAGGAGATAAAGTACTAATCCTTATGCCGGGACAGAAACCTGGAAGCGTAGGAGATTTGTTAAAAAAGGGTTTAGAACGATTAGGAGTAGAAAGCTACATATACGGTCTAGTAGATAATGTAAATGAGGTACTTAAAATTATAACCGAAAAAAATATAAACTCTCTTGTAGGTCTTCCTCAGCAAGTTTTTGCTTTAGCGAAATACTACAAATATAATAAAAATACAGACCCTATTTCTCTTAAAAGTATTTTATTAAGTGCAGATTACGTACCAAATTCAATCATAGATGAGTTGAAAAAGGTGTGGAATTGTCAGGTATATGAACACTATGGCATGACTGAAATGGGACTAGGTGGTGGAGTAGCTTGCGATGCCTTTGAGGGTTATCATGTAAGAGAAGCAGATTTATACTTTGAAGTCGTAGATCCTACAACAAGACTTCCTGTGCCAAATGGACAATATGGAGAAGTAGTATTTACTACGCTTACAAGAAAGGGTATGCCCCTGATTCGCTATCTTACAGGAGATATTAGTAGAATAATAGAAGAACCTTGCCCTTGTGGCTCCCCTTTAAAGAGATTAGATAAAGTTTTGTACCGAATAGAGGAATGCATAAAATTAGAAAGTGAAAAGATTCTGACGATTACTCAACTAGATGAAATTTTGTTTTCTATTGAAGAGGTTATTAATTACGATGCTTATTTAACAAAATTAGGAAACAAAGAGTGCTTAAGCATTAATATAAGTTCCCCATTTTCTACAGGCGACTGCTTAAACAATGCGATTTCTAATAAACTGTTATCTTCAGCAACCTTTGGAGAACTGATTGAAAAGAAAAAACTTGTTTTAGATATTAAGAATAAATTTATAAGCCTTGACCAATCTGATGGTATGCACAAAAGGAAGGTAAAGGATTTGAGGGGTTAGAATCTGTGAAGGAGAAATTTCATATGGAAAGAAGAGTTTACCTTGCTAGACATGGGGCTTTAAATATTTTACAGGATAAAAAAACATACATAGGCCAACTAGATATAAAATTAAGTGAAAAGGGGATAAATCAAGCAGAAAGACTAGCTCTTATTTTTAAAGACATGCTCTTTACCAAGATTTATTGTAGTGATTTATTAAGAACAAAGACCACGGCTAAAATCATCGCAGAAGGCCATAATATGAAACCTATCATTGTAAAAAATCTCAATGAAATTCATTTAGGCGATTGGGAAGGTTTATGTTTTGAAGAAGTAAAAAAGAACTATCCACAAGAATTTGACAAACGGGGAAAGGATATTATCAATTACTGTATACCAGGTGGAGAAAGTTTTTTAGAATGCAGCAGTAGAGTCATGAAAGCTTTTAATGAAATCATATCAAGTACCCAAGGTAATCTTCTAATTGTAGCCCATGCAGGTGTAAATCGCATGATCTTATGCAATATATTAAATATCCCCTTAGAACAACTCTTTACTATTCCACAGGAATATGGTTGCTACAATATTATTCTTCAAAGAGAAGGGAAATTATCAGTAGAAGAAATAAACAAAACATGTTCATCGACAAAAACAAATCTATGTAGTAATTCCTTTTAAAAGCAAATACCTCGCCTTAAAAGCGAGGTGTTTTAATCTTACACTTTGAAATTCTTTAGATGGTTTGAGTAGTACTTTCAACAGTTATTTCTAAAGCAGCTCTTGCCCATTCAAATTTTTCTTTCGTCAGATCAAAATTAGCACCGCTCTTTATAAAATTTCCAGTTCCAGTAATTAAAAAACCTGTGCCTTTGTACATTTTTCCTTGAACTTCTCGACTTCCAATAGTTAATTTGATTTTAGAATTTGCTTCAATATTCTTTTCGGTTTTAGACATCCCAGCAGAGGGAATTAAGAGTTTATCGTCTTCGGTTACATAGATATAGCTGTTCCATGTATTTACCACATGAGGTTCATCTTTACCCTGTGTAACAATAGCCACTATGCCGTCAGATGGGTGAGATAGGACCTCTAGTAATTTTTCGTTTAGCATATTCAGGACTCCTTCTATTATAAACGATTAAGCAATCTCTTTTGCTATTTATGAGCGTCTACAATAGTATATGCTTTTTGGTACATTTCAATCAGCTAAAAGTACCCTTTTAATTTAGTAGTACATTACATGAATAATGAGAAGAATGGAGCGAATAAAGCTATCTTTTATAAATCATCTCATAGGAATATAGCCTGCTTGTTCGATGGATCTTTGACCTTCTTCGCTGAGTATCCATTCTAAGAATTGTCCTGCTGTACCCTCTTTATCGTCACTTCTTATAACACCATAATAATTGGTAGTAAAGGGGTAAGAACCATTTTTTAGATTATCTGATTGGGAAGAAATATTGTTTATTTTTAATACTTTGATATCCTCATTTTTGTACAAAGTATTAATATAATACTGATAAGTATACCCAATACTTGATTTGTTGTTTTCATATTCTCCAACGACTTCTACTAATTCTCCCATCCCTTGGATCACTTTAATTTTATTAGGTGGGAGCATTGTTTTTCCTTTCATGACTAGATTTTCCATGGCCGTTTGGCTCCCAGAGTTTTGCTCTCTTTGATAAGCAGCAATTTTTTCGTCATTACCGCCTACTTGACTCCAGTTGGTAATCTCACCAGAATAGATGCCTTGAATTTGTTCTACAGTCAAACTTTCTATAGGATTATCCTTATGAGTAATAAAAACAAAAGCATCATAACATACAGGGCGAGTAATCAATTGAATATTGTTTTCTTGGGCGAGTTGTAATTCATCCTGAGAAGGTTCTGTAGCCAAAATCAAATCTACAGGGTGATTTTCTTCCATAAATGTATTCGTAGAACGAATCATGCCTAAATGATTTGGCGTAGATAAAATTAAATTTTCGTAGGCTATGTGGGTTGTATTAAAGGCTACAAAATCATTTGCGTCTTGATCAGACAAACCTAAGTGCTGTCTCGCAAATTCGATTGCCATAGGAACAGCAACAGTTGAACCATCTAAACTAGGATACGTTCCATACTTTATTTCGTAGTATTTTTCTTCCTCATCATTTGTGCTCCAACTTCCTTTTACCTTTCTTTCTCCTAATTGAAACGAGCTATTGTCTACGAATTGACGCCAGTTTTGATCTCTTTTGACAATCTGATTGATTTGTGACCAGGAACCCGTTCGATCAGGTTCACCAGTGTATTTTTTCCAATAGTTTACGTATAAGACAATTGCGATGACAATTAGAATTACAAAAATAAGTAGCTTTTTTTTCATGACAATTCTCCTTTAATATTAGTGAGACGGTTATTGAAATGTTTTAATATTTTACATTATTATATCAATTTGTGTATTTTAATACAATGGATGATAAATTATTCTAGAATGCTAAGAGAGGTTTGTTTTTCGTTAAGGGAGTGTATATCGATCATTCTAAGAAAATTAAATGATTTCTAAAAAAATAAATTAAGCATCCTTAAGATGCTTAATTATCCACTACAGTAAAGGATACTGGCTTACTAGTGTCATCTAAAAGATTTTTCAGTGCAATATTCCAGGTATCTTCTTTCTCATTATATTTTATAGAACTGACACCATACAAATCCTTTTTAATTTCATCTGAAGTTAGGAGTTTGTGTAATGCCTCGGATTTCGTTAAGTCTGCACCTTTTGGTTTTTCTTGCTTCACGACCTCTACTTTTATGGCTTGTGATTGCCCGGGAAAAGATTCTGCCACCATATCAAACCACACCTCAACAAAATCCCCCTCCTTTATCTCAGATGGGGCTTCTGAAAACCAAATAGCATTATAAAATTCTTTTACTCCACCTATAGAACTAAAGTCTTGGGTGTCATCATCTACTATTAAAATCCTTTCGCCTTCTTTATCCATGACATAGCCTGTCATACTTTGGCTATCAGGATTTTCATTTTTAGAATTACATCCTACAAGAAGCGCCATAAGCACTAAAAGCATCAATAAATACCATTTCTTCATAACGATCTCTCCATTTCTTACTTAATTAGACGCCAGAAGTATAAATAAGTTCCAGTAAAAGATTATTTTTAACTTAATGGACCTATACTCAAAGATCTGAAGGTGAATAATAGAATGAGATTATAAAGGTGTTTGAATTTTGCAATATTATCCTATATATATGTATGAAAGGTGGGATTTTGATATGTATAAACTTAAAACAAAAGAAAATGACAATAATGTCAAAGAATTTATAGAAAAGGTTGAAAATGCAAAAAAGAGAGAAGATGCGTATAGATTACTAGAGATATTTACAGAAACTACAGGATTAGAGGCCAAAATGTGGGGCGATAGTATGATCGGATTTGGGTCATACCACTATAAATATGCTTCAGGACATGAGGGGGATGCCATGTTAGTAGGATTTTCACCACGTAAAGCAAAGTTTAGTTTGTATTTAGCACTAGAGGATGAAGAGATTGAGGAGCAAATAAAAGATCTAGGTAAGTTTACTGCTGGGAAAGCGTGTGTGTATGTCAATAAATTATTGGATATCAATATTGAAGTGTTAAGGAAGTTAATAAAAAGAACTGTATATGTGACAAAAGAAAGGTATCCAGAAAACATATAAGAATATAGCTATACATATATTTTTTAGTGGAATTTAGAGGTGGGAGTGATACTCAATTTATTTGTGTTAAGAGACAAGAGAAATTGAATCCTAGTATATAAAAAGAATTTGGAAAAAATCTTTCTTTAAAGTAGAATGAGAGTAAAGGGAAGGAGGATATAATGCAAAAAAAGGAAAGTGTTTCTTGCCACTCAGAAAAAAAAGAATCGTCAAATTGCAATCACCATTGTAATGGAGGGGAGATGCACGAATCTTGTGTTTCTTTAGTTCCTATTTTCAATCATTTAGATGGAGAACAAATGAATGTAATCTCAAAGGTGATTCGCTCAAACTCATATAAAAAAGGTGAAATCATCTATAAACCGGGAGATAAATCCGATTCCCTTTACATCGTAAGTAAAGGTAAAATTAAGATTTACCGCTTGTCGGAAATGGGAAAAGAGCAGCTAGTGCGTATTTTAACTGCAGGAGATTTTACAGGAGAGTTGGCAGTGTTTAGTGAATCCATTCACGAATCTTATGCTGAAGCTATGAAGGACACAGAAGTTTGTATGATTACTCGGACAGATTTACAAGAACTTTTAGGAAAATTTTCTTCTATTTCATTAAAACTATTATCGGAATTTTCAAGGCGTTTAGAGGATTCTGAAAAACAGACTACTCGAATTTCTACAGAGAAAGTGGATACAAGAATCGCTCAGTTTTTAATTGAATGCGTAGAAGATCAACAGGAAGGGACTGAATTCCCCTTACCTATGAGTAAAAAAGATTTAGCATCCTATTTAGGAACGACTCCAGAGACCATTAGCAGAAAGCTAACAGAGTTTGAAGAACTAGGGTATATTAAGCAAACGCGAAGAAAGATAAAAATACTAGACGCAGAAAGTTTATTACTCGTTTAAATGCTCTATAAATAATAATAGATTTTATACTGTATATAAAAGAACCCTGCATTTCTAATGATGCAGGGTTCTTCTCATTATTTAAATCTTTTGATAGCCATAAATTATGTTTTTATTTTTGAGTGTTTTGCCCCTGACTTTGGCTAGCCTGACCTTGTTGCCCTTGCTGTTGTTGTCCTTGTTGCTGCTGCCCTTGTTGAGCCTGTTGACCTTGCTTTCCTTGACCCATGCTTGAAACCATTTGTGGGATTTTATCCATAAGTTGACTTGTAGACGCACTATTTACTGGAATCATAGATACATTGTCTTTATCAATCATAAGAACGGCATCAGTGCAAAGTTTTGCGCCTAAACCGAGAGCACCACCTGACATTTTTCCCGATGCAGATGAAGGCATAGGCTGAGCCTTACTAGCAGTGTTACCACTACCATATCCAAGGGTAACAGAAACAATAGGCATAAACGTTTTATTTTCGTGGATAATTGGTTTTCCAATAAGACCTTGACTTTGGGTAAAGCTTTCTAAATTTGAAAAAAGTGTATTTACATTTTGATTTAAATTTGTGTTTTCCATTGGTATATCCTCCTAAAATTTTTTCATCTCAACATTTTTAGTAAAGTAGAACCAATATTAATATTTGCGGTTGCATCTAAATGAATATAATCGTCCCCTGCCATAAAATCTGGTACTTGATTCATAGACTCTACATCTATAAACTCAGAGGTGAAATTCATTAATCCACAAGAAATGCCTGTCATAAAAGGATCTCGAAAACCATATTGAACATTAACATGTACATTTTGAGGATCTGTTTTTTTAACGAAATCCAATCCTTGTGATTTTGTCTTTCGGTTCTTTAGTTTTCGGTTTAAAATTAGTTTATTAAATAGATACAGTTTTAAGTAAATATCTAAGTCTTCAATGGTGATAAAAGCTTTAAAAAAGGGTTCCAACCAAACTAAACTTACATTAATATTGCTTTCATTTGAGTGATATTTTAATCTAATATGCAATGCGATTTTAAATAGCAATATGGTGATGATTACTAAAGATGATGCAATTAAGATTAATAGGATTTTTATGAATATCACCTCCATTTCAAGTACATGAATCTTTAAAAATTCTATCTTCTTTTGTACATTGATTAGTATTTGTAATTAATGCGAAAGAAATCATGAAAGATAATGGAAAATAAAAAATAAAAAAAATGAACTTTTTTGACGGGCGCAAGCTCTAAGATATATAAGGTGGTGATAAGGTGGATATTAATGGACTTGTAGGGCAGGCCAAGGAAGGAAACAAAGAAGCACTAGTTCAGTTGATTATGGCACAAAAGGCTTCGTATTACAGATTAGCTTACGTATATACTCAAAACAAAGAAGATGCAATGGATGCAATGCAGGAGATGATTTTGCTTGTTTATCAAAGAATAAATCAATTAAAAAACAACGACTCTTTTTATACATGGAGTAAAACGATTCTAGTTAATATCGTAAAACGAAGACACAAGAAAAATAGGAAGGTCGTCTCTATGGAAGAAATGAAAGCTGAAACAATTGAAGCGTATAATAGCGAAAATAGATTGGATTTAGAAATGTATTTAAATAAATTAAGCTATAAGCATCAAGAGGTAATACGACTTAGGTATTTTCTCGATTTAGATTACGAAACAATGTCTCAATTATTAAAAATACCACTTGGGACAGTGAAATCTAGACTACATGCTGGAATTAAAATATTAAAAGAGTCATTTGGAGGTGATTATTATGGCGAATAAGATTCATAAAATACTACAGGAAGAAAAAGATAAATTAAATCAAATGGAGGTTCCGGAAGAACTTGAAGGCAAATTACTTGAAGCTCTAGAAAAGACACCAAAGAAAAATAATAAAAGATTTTACAAACGCATTGCAATCATTATTTTGATTTTTTTAATAATAGGCCCTCATATAGATACGGTAGCTTATTATACAGGAAAATTCGTAGGTTATGAGCCTGTCATGACAGGCACTTTACAAAAGTTAAATGAGATGGGCAAAGGTCAATCCATTAATAAATCCTATTCTTTTAGCGATGGTGCATCCATTACACTTGATGGTATTATGCTTGATGACAATGGAGTAAATCTTTTTTATGTAATAAAAGCTCCAAGTGAAGATATCGAAGAAGTGTCTCCACGGATGACTACTCAGTTGATTACAGGCTTTCAAAAAAGATTTTCTGGTGGTGGAGCGGGGGAAACAAACAAAGAAAATAATGAACAAAAGTGGATCATACAAACTCATGGGGCACCTAGTATTTTTGATAATAAAATGAAATTAGGAGTGAACTATACGACAAAAGAAGGAAATGGGGAGTATGCTGAAATTCCCTTCACCTTAGACCGAAGAAAAGCTCTTGGCAAAAGTTTGAGAATCCGTATTAATAAAGAAGTTTCTATTGATAACAGCAGAAATATTAAAATTAAATCTCTAACAGCTTCACCCACAACTACAGTTATTAAAGGTCAGATACAAAATATTTTCCAATTAGGATTTGATCACATAACAAACAATAGGTTTTACCCAGATAACATCGAAATGGCTTTATACGCCAATGGCAAAGAAGTCCCTCTTCAAGGGTCGGGAATGTCTACAAATATGAAGGGGATTCATTACGAGTTGATTTTCGATGCTCTCCCAGAAGATACACAGGAAATAGAAATTACATTTGTCTCTTTTCAAGGGAGATATGAAATAAGTAAAGAGATGGGCTCAGAGGAGAGTAGTGCCATATTTAAAAAAATAAATAAAACAATATTTAAACAAAAAATGAATTGAGGATAATTTGCATTATCCTCTTTGAATTCTTAAAAGACTTTTAGTAGGAATCCTCAGAAGGATGCTGTTAGATCTAATTGTCAGGAAAGAGTGTATAATGTAAAATAAGGTAAGCTTAAAATTATATGAATTATGATTACATTAAATGTACTACATGTTGGATTCTGGACGTATAAACATAGGAGGATATATGGAAAAGATAGGAATTATTAATTGTTACGAAATATCAAAAAAATGCGCTGGAGTTGGATGCATTAATGCGTTTAATGAAAAAAGTGGCGCTTTTGACAAGTATGCTTTTAAAGATGTAGAAATAACTAATTTTGTTCAGTGTAATGGTTGTAATGATAATGCCACTGTAGATATTATTGAAAAATCTAAAAAGATGGAGGCTGAGGGAATTAAGACAATTCACCTTTCTACTTGTATAAAGTCAGATTGCAAGTGGTATGATGAGTTTGTCGAAGAACTTTCAAAAAAATTTCAAGTAATAGATTTTACACATGGAAGTGAATGACAGAATAATTAGAATTGTCAAATAGACCATATGGTTTACTTGACAATTCTAATTTTCTTTTAATAATTCTTACTTTCTACTAAAACATTTACTCTATCAAGCCTCTTGGTATATTTTTCATAATCACTTAAAAGAATTCCCATATATAGCATATCTACAATGGCTAGTTGAGATATCCTTGATACCATAGTTTCACTATAAAATGTGGTTTCATAATCGCCAGTAAGAAGTTCTATATCAGCGTATTTTGAGATAAGAGAAGCTTTATAATTGGTAAGAGCAATAGTTGTTGCACCAGCTTCTTTTGCAAGCTTTAAAGTATCAATAACATCTTTTGTGCTACCAGAGTGGGTAATGGCAATAACCACATCATCATTAGTAAGACTCAAACAACTAAGTTGTTGTAAGTGATTATCTGCATAAAACCGAGCAGTTAAGCCAATACGAATCAATTTACTGATAAAATCCTGTGCTATACTAGCAGAATTTCCTACACCAAAAATATCAATTCGGTTAGCTGAAGAAATAACAGATATTGCTTTTTTAAAATTATCTGTATTAAAAATATTTAAGGTATCATGTAAGCCTTTAATTGTAATATTGATTACTTTTTCAGGTAGATCTTCTAATTTATCTTCTGGACCTATGTGTAAATCAATTAGCAATGAATCATCTGTATTAGAGACTGTCTTTTTTCCCCAATCTTTCATGATTTTTAACTTTAGTTCACTATAGCCAGACAAACCGATATGTTTTGCAAATCTAATAATAGTAGGCTCACTTATACTGATTTCCTGTGCTAAATCGCATAATGACAATTTGGTCACTTCGTGACCATTTAATAGAATATAATCAGCTACTTTTTTTTCTGAGTTACTTAAATTACTGTAACTTGCTTTTATTAATTCTTCATAAGATCTTTCTTTTATCATTGTACATCTCCTTTATTTGGCGATAATTGTAAAGGATATTACTAGGGATATCTACATGCTCAATAAAGTTTTTCCCTTTGGGTCCATACCCATCCTTTGTATCGTGTAATTTTGAAATTTCATTGAAGAGCAAAGAAAAAAAGTACTCTTTTCTCCACCAAATATTTGATTCTTTATTTGTAAATAATAGTTTGGGTTGAAAAGAGATTAATTCTGGAATAACAGGCACAAAATTAGTAAAGCGTATACTATTATTCATCCAAACATGTCTAAAAGTTGCTTTCGTTCTCTTTTGTAAAAGAGGATCTTGTAGTAATAAAATAGACTTTGGATATATTTCCATCTCTTTTAAAATTTCTTTTGAAAAAAGCGCATTCTCTCCCGTATTCGTTGACTGGGTTTCAATGATGAAAAGGTTCTCAGGTAATCGATAGTTGAATACCATGAAGTTTCTTAAAATCTCAGCTTCTGAACGAGCATTTTCATTATCAATATAAAAGGACGGAAAAGATGTCTCTATATTATTAATCAGATGCTCTGTAGCATGGCCGACTCCACCAGTTATTAATACTTTCTGGACGATGTTATTCTCTAATAGTTCATTCACATATTTACCATGGGCGCAAATACTATTTCCCGCCCATATTAACAGATCAAACTGTTGGGAATAGACATTGTATTTCTCTTTATCAGCTAAGAAATGAAGGATTTCATTCATCAATAAGGTAGTATTTTGCATAATTTTTTCCTCCTACTATATAAATTATAGTGTATATGTAGGATAATTACAAATAGAAATTAAGAAATAAGAATAAAAACTACAATAAATGTATTTACAATGTAGTAAAACTACTATATAATAAATGACAAGGAGGACATCTGCGATAATTCAGTTACAAGAATTAAGTATAACAGTAGATGTTGATGAAAAGATGAAACCATTAAAAAAAGCAAGTGAAATGACTGTTAAAGAATTAGGTAGTTATATTGATCAATCCGTATTAAAACCTGAATTTTCAGAGGATGATATTCGTAAATATATACAAGAAGGTATTGATTATGGATGTAGAACTGTATGTATTAATCCATCATCCTTAGATATTGCAGCAGAATTAACGAAAGGAACTGATACAAAAATATGTGTTGTCTGCGACTTTCCTTTTGGAACGAGCACAACGGAGTCTAAGGTAGCGCAAGCTGAATTGTATTGCAAACGAGGCGATGTTTTTGAACTTGATATTGTTGCAAACTATGGTTGGATACTCAGTGGAAAATGGGATGATGTAACAGCAGACATCAAAGCGGTAGTAGACGTTTGCCATAAATATGATGTAGCTGTAAAAGTTATTTTTGAAACAGATACATTAAATGAGGAACAAGTAAGAAAGTCTTGCCAATGTGCAATAGTAGCGGGTGCAGATTTCGTAAAAACTAGTACTGGGTTCTTAACAGGATTCGAAGCTTATGGTGCTACACCAGAAGTAATTAAAATTATGCTTGAAGAATGTGAAGGCAAAGCAAAGGTAAAGGGAAGTGGATGTATCCGTACAAGAGAACACTTCTTACAACTCATTGATATGGGTATTGATAGAATGGGCGTTGGTTATAGATCTACACCAGTTGTACTTGGAATTACAGAAGACGCCAGTGTAGATAAAAATTCAACATACTAAATAATATAGAAATCTGCGCCGGTTGTACTTGGATTTAAAGAAGACTAGTTGTAGATATCATTTTATAAATAAAATATTCAAAATTATTGAAAGTGGAGGAGACAATCTATTTGTTCTTCTCCTTGTTTTTTATTGAATAGAGAAATTCTGCTTTACTTTTCCGAATTTAATAGCTAATTCCCTGCACGTTGTTGGAAATAGGATTACAGAAAGTGGAAAGCAGAAAGCGGAAGTTAATGCATTGAGGACGCTATTCACGCAAATAAAGGGTAGAATTGCCACAGGGAAATCTACATATGTGGTAAGTTTTGGATTGATTATGGTGAATTTTGATAAAAACACGATGAAATTTTAAACAAAATGCAAAGATACATTGAGATATTCTTCAGTGTTATGTATAATAAGAGATATAAGTAGTCGTATATGTCAAAACTAATCATTAGTGTATAAATTTGAATTGTTTTGATAATATTTTGAGATATAATGGGAGGAGATGTTTGAAGTGAAACAATTTTTAGAATTTGTTCCAGAAAATCAGGATATGGATTTAGAAAGAATCCAACGTTTGCAGAATAAAATGCAAAATAGAAAGGCAAATATATGCAGTGAGCGAGCATTATTTTATACAGAGTCTTTTAGAAAGACTGAAGGGGAAGATTATATTCTAAGAAAGGCTAAAGCCTTTGCTCACACCTTAAAAAATATGACTATTTATATTGAAGAAGATAGCTTGATTTTTGGTAATCAAGCCAGTGGAAACTTCGCTGCACCAATTTTTCCTGAGTACTCCTTTGATTGGGTAATTAACGAGTTAGATGAATTCGATAAAAGAAGTGGTGATGTTTTTTATATTCGTGAACAGGTGAAAGATGATCTGCGAAGTATTAAGGATTATTGGATAGGAAATACTCATGCAGACGAAGTAAAACGTACAACGCCAGAAAGAATTGTGACTTCAGAAAAACAGGGGGTCTTACATAGAGGTGGAATATCCAACTCAGGAGACGGTCATATCGTTCCAAATCATGAATTGATTTTTGAAAAGGGTTTTAGAGGGCTTATTAATGAAACAAAAGATAAATTAAAAGACTGTAAGGAATCTAAATCTAAGCTTTTTTATGAATCAGCTATTATTACTCTTGAAGGCGCTTTGGCTTTTATTAAAAGATACGGCAAACTTGCCCAAGAAATGGCAAGCAAAAATGAAAATCCTAAGAGGCGACAAGAGCTATTACATATAAGTAAAATGTGCGAAACCCTACTAGAAAAGCGTGTACAATCTTTTTATGAAGGTTGTCAAGTCTGCTATTTAGTTCATATGCTACAGATGATAGAAAGTAATGGTCATTCTTTCTGTTATGGCAGATTCGATCAGTATATGTATCCTTTATATAAAAATGATATCGAAAAGGGAATCATCACCAAGGAAAAGGCATTAGAAATCACTACTCATATGTTTCTAATGAATAGCAGCAATAACAAGATTAGATCTTATGGTCATACCAAATTTTCACAAGGATATCCTCTTTATTCTAATCTAATGATTGGAGGAAAGAAACCGAATGGTGAAGACGGTACAAATGAGTTATCTTATTTATGCATTGAAGCCATGAATCTCACATCAATGGCAGAACCTAATTTTTCTATGAGATATAATCAAGATACTCCTGATGATTTGTTGCGACTCGCAGCAAAGTTAATTCGAACAGGTTGTGGAATGCCTTCCATGTTTAATGACGATGTAGCAGTAAAAGGGTTAGAAGATTTAGGAATTCCTCGAGAAGACGCTCTTGATTACTGTGCTATTGGCTGCGTAGAAACTGGGGTTCCTGGAAAATATGGACATCGTGCAACAGGGATGACCTATGTAAACTGGGGAAAACTAGTTGAATTAGTACTGAATAACGGAGTAGATCCAGACTCGGGCATCCAAATGATTTCTATTAATGGCAAAGAAGGCAGAGAAATCGAATATAAAAACTATGAAGAATTATGGAATGCTTGGGAAAAAATACTGAAATACTACTCAGACTTAGCCGTAGAATGTGATGCCATTTGTGATAGATCTCTTATAAAATACGATGTGTCACCCTTTGCTTCATGCTTTATTGATAATTGCATGGAACTTGGAAGGACAATTAAAGATGGGGGATGCAAATACGATGTCATTTCTCAATCGAATATTGGACCAAGTGTTGTTGGTAATTCCTTTGCTGCAGTTAAAAAATTAGTTTTTGAAGATAAAGTCGTAAGCTATAAGGAGCTAATGGAAGCTGTAAATGCTAATTGGCAAGGGGAAGAAGCTCAGAAAATTCTTAGGCTTGCAAGAAAAGTTCCCAAGTTTGGAAATGATGAGGACTATGTAGATGAAATTGTAAAAGATGTATTTGATTCTTATCTCACGCTTTTACCAAGCTATCGAACTGAGCGAACAGGGCAAGGGCCAGAGGTAAGTTGCTATACTATGTCTACCAGCAATATTACTTCATATGTCCCCAATGGACTAGATGTTGGAGCAACCCCTGATGGACGTGTAGCAAGAACGCCTTTAAATGAAGGTTGTTCACCTACCCAAGGAACAGATAGAAATGGACCAACAGCAGTTATTAATTCTGTGTCTAAATTGCCTAATGCAAAGGTCGCTGCAGGACAGTTATTAAATATGCGTTTCTCACCTGGTACCTTACAAGGAGATGAAAACTTAGAAAAGTTTATTGGTTTTTTAAAAGCTAGTAGAATAAAAGGAATCTATCATAATCAATTTAATATTGTGGATACAGAGACTTTATTAGATGCTAAAAAACATCCTGAAAATTATACAGATTTAATTGTTCGAGTTGCAGGGTATTGCGCACAATTTGTATCCCTTATGCCAGAGGCGCAAGATGCCATTATTGCTCGGACACAGAATGGGTGGTAAAATGATGAAAGATAAAGCATTGATTTCTACGATACAATTTTATTCTACTAAAGATGGCCCAGGTATACGTACAACTGTTTTCTTTGTAGGATGCAATTTAAAGTGCAAATGGTGTTCTAATCCTGAGTTGATTGAGCCAAAAGTTAAGGATATGTACTTTAAGGAACGCGATACACAGACTTACCCTGATGAAGCTTACGAGAGGGTCGGTTATGAAATAACTGTAGGAGAGTTATTTGAGAGACTAATGAGAGATAAAGTGTTTTATGATACTTCTGGAGGAGGAGTAACCTTCTCTGGAGGAGAAGCAGCACTGCAATCAGAGTTTGTTATAAAGATTTCTCGACGATTAAGAGAAGCAGGAGTTCATGTGGCTCTTGACACAGCGGGAGATATTCCATCATATAAGATGAAAGAATTAGCGGAGTCCGTTGATATGGTTTTATATGATATTAAAGCATATGATGGAGAAATCCACAATAGATGTACAGGAGTAGATAATAAGAGAATATTAGAAAATGCTCAATTGATTTCAGATATGGACAAAGATATGATTATTCGAATGATTATTGTGCCAGGATACAATGATGCTTTAGAAGATGTATATAAGCGAGTAGATTTTATTGAAGGCTTAGGGAAAGCAGTAAAGAGATTAGATATTTTAAGGTATCATAATCTTGGTGCAGGAAAGTATGAACGCTTAGGAATAGAGTATACAATTCCAATAGATCTTGCCTGTGATGAAGAATCCATTGATTTGATTTATTCCTACGCTCTAAATAAAGGATTTCATGTAAATATAGAACCATAAGAAACACGCTTTGCTAGTTTCTTATGGTTACGCGAGCAGTCGCCAAATGTCTGCAAGCAGCCGCTTGGCTCATTGCTTTCACGATAATTAGATTTTGGAGGGTGATTTAAGTTGTTGGGATTAGAAAGAAAAAATTATATTTTATCGGAATTAGACTTGAAAAAAATATTAAAAATTAACGAGGTTGCGCAAGTACTAAAGGCATCACCCTCCACAATTAGAAGAGATTTTGAAGAATTAGCGAATGAGGGTCTAGCGGATAAAATTAGAGGCGGAATAGCAAAAAAGAACTATGAAACAGATGTTTTTCGACTGGAAAAAGGTCAGAGCCCCAAGGATTCTACAGCAGAAATCAAGAGAAGATTATGTCATATGGTAGCTCAAGAGATACAGGATGGACAATGTGTCTTTGTAGATGGTGGAACAACCTTTGCTTATTTGATGGAATTTGTTCAAGAGAAAAAGATAAAAATCATTACCCATAACACTCTCTTAATAGAAAAATTGCCTCCGGTTAAGCCAGAAATCATTTTACTAGGTGGGAATTTTTCTCAAGAGTTTTGTGTAAATACAGGGCAAATTACTCTTGAAGATATGAAAAGATTCCAATTTGATTATGCTCTAATAGGTTGTGAAGGCATGTCTCTAGAAGAAAATGCTACCTATGCGGCAGATATTCATATTGTGGCACCCAAGCAACTTGCTATAGAAAGAGCAGCAACGAGATTTCTCATATTAGATGAGACGAAGATTAATAAACGAGGATTTATGAAATTTGCCACATTAGATCAATTTGACAAGATTTTTATTGATAATGGAACACAGATTAAAAGAATACATGCTGATGTGGTTGAATTTAAAGGAAATGACTAATCTTATAGTACCCCATAATTCTATATTATTAGGCATAATTTGGGGTCATTGTACCATATTAAAAACATAAACCTGTTTAATACTCTAAAAGGTGGTAAGATTATGAACAAAATAGATTTACATATGCACTCTATATACAGTATTGATGGAGAGTATACTCCAAAACAATTGGTGAAAATGTGCGCTCAAAAATCAGTAAAGGTAATGGCACTCACGGATCATAATTCTATAAAGGGTGTAGCAGAAGCTAAAGAATATGCAGAGGAGTCTGGAATTCATTGCATTCCTGCTATTGAGTTAGACTGTACCTTCGAAAGTGCAACTTTACATGTACTAGGTTATGGTATTAATACAGAATTTGAAGATTTTAATCAAATTGAACAGGATATACTCAAACAAGAACAAGTGGCGTCCATAAAGAGGATTGAACTCGTCAAAAAACTAGGTATTGTATTTGATACAAATGAAGCCATAAAGCTATCTAAAGACGGCTATATTTCTGGCGAGATGATAGCTGAAGTGGCTTTAAAGCACGAAGAAAATAGAAATCACCTTTTGATGACTCCTTACTATGAGGGAGGAGACAGATGTGATAATCCTTATGTAAATTTCTATTGGGATATTTGTTCACAAGGCAAAGCAGCTTATGTGCCTGTAGAATATATTACTCTAAAGAAGGCTATAGAGACTATTAAGGCAGCAGGGGGAGTTTCGGTTTTAGCACATCCAGGAAATAATGTAAGAGAAGATAAAGAATTTTTGGAAAGAATCATAAAGGAAGGCATTGATGGCATAGAAGTATATAGCAGCTATCATACTCCCAATCAAATGGCATTTTACAAAGAACAGGTAGAAAAATATTCTTTATTACAAACTGTAGGTAGCGATTTTCATGGAAAGACGAAGCCAGCAATAGAAATCGATTCTGTTCAATGTAATAGTCAAGGAGAAAAAATATATCATTCATTAATGGAAAAGATAAACTCAATTTAATAGATCTATAGAAAATCATTGTAGCCAATGAAAACACTTTGGAAAATATAATATTAAGAATTATATTTTTCAAAGTGTTTTCGAATATTTGCAATAAATTTGCGATTTTATGATGGAAATAAGTACTTTTTATAAAATATAGTAATTTAACTACAAAATTTCTCTTTACGTTGTAGTAAAACTACTGTATAATAGGATTAACAAAAATTAATCAAAATATTTTAATGATAAACGCTTTAAATAGTTTTACTAAGAGAGGAGATGATACGTTTATTAAATATTTCTTTCCAAATAAAGCAATAATAAATAATCGAAAGGAGTGAACTTATGAACTACGTAGTACTCGTTAGTCATGGAATTTTTGCACAAGGAGTTCATAGTGTTTTGGACATGTTGGTAGGTTCAAATAGAAACGATATATTAAGTATTAGTCTTAAGGATGGAATGTCAGGGGACGACTTTTATAACGAATTTGACAAAGTAATCTCAATGTTAACAGAAGAAGATAAAGTCTTACTTCTGGGAGATATTATTGGAGGATCACCACTAACAAATGCTATTAACTGCCTTCATGAAAGAAAATTACTAGATAACACTGTCGTATTTGGTGGTATTAATGTTCCTTTGGCATTGAACGCAGCTTTGTTTAAAGATACTGTTTCTTCTATTGAAGAATTAAAAGAGCAATTAATTTCAGAAGCTACAGGCTCACTAAAGATTGTTACATTTGAAGATGAGAATGATGATGATGACATATAAGGAGATGATTTAAAATGGCGATTAGTTTCTTGAGAATAGATGATAGGATGATTCACGGACAAACTTGTATAGGTTGGTCAATGCAGTATCCTTGTGATGGACTAGTATTAATTAATGATAACGTTGCCACGACGCCTATCTTAAAAAAGGCTTTTAAAAGTGCAACGAGTAAAAAAACCTTCATATGGACTTATGAGGATTGGAAGAAAAAGTGCGACCAAGTAGTAGCAAGTAAGGACAACTATTTTGTAATTACAAAAGAACCTATTCTAATGTCTGAAATTTTAGTGGATGATCAATTTGATCCAGACGGATTAAGACATATTGTAGTTGGCCCATGTAATGAGCGACCAGGCTCTAAAAATATAGGTGGAAATCAATGTCTTCTTCAAAACGAAGCAGATGCAGTAGAGAAAATGTATCAAGCTGGCTATACTATTGAATTTGCTTTATTGAAAGATCAATCCAATGGAACATGGGAAAAATTTAGGGATAAATTTGGGTATACCAAATAAGGGGGAAATGATCAATGGAAATTAATATTTTTCAAGCAATACTACTAGGCTTCTTTGCTAGCTTATCAAGTATGCCTGGGATGGGTGGTACCACAATAGGTAACTATACATTAGGGCGTCCTCTTGTTGGGGGTCTTGTATGTGGTATTATCTTAGGAGACATCCAATTAGGTATTATCGTAGGTGCTGCAGTTCAAGTTGTTTATATTGCTCTAATCACGCCAGGTGGGGCAGTAGCTGCAGATACTCGTGCTATCAGTTATATAGGTGTTCCTTTGGCCATGGTAGCTATTTCTAGTCTTGGCATAGATCCAAATTCAGCTCAAGCAATTCAAATGGCAACAGCTTTTGGTGCTGCAGTAGGTACACTTGGAACAGTACTGTATTATGGAACAGTTACATTTAACTTAATTTGGCAACATAAAGCTTTAAAAGCAGTAAACGAATTCAAATTTAACAAATTAAATGTATATGACATGGCGTATCCATGGATTGGACATATCCTAACTAGTTTTATTCCTACTATAGCTATGACTTTATTAGGTGCTAGCATGGTTGAGTTAATTAAAGAAACCCTTCCTATGGATGGTCTAGTAATGAAAACATTGTTTACAGTTGGTAGTTTATTGCCAGCCGTAGGGATTGGCCTTTTATTAAAACAAGTTGCTCAAGGTCTTAGCGATTTATTAGTCTTTTTAGTTGGATTTACTCTCGCCGCAGTAATGGGTGTCAATCTTATCGGAGCCACAATTCTAGGTGGATTTATTGCCTTAATGAACTACAAAATTGAAATGGCTAAAATGACTAAAGGATTCGCAACAGCCGATGGTGGAGTAATGGATTATGATGATGAAGAGGAGGAAATTTAATCATGAGTGACACAAAAGGAATAAAAAAGATTTCTAAAAAAACACTTAATAAATCTTTTTGGTTATGGTTTTATGGTCATCAAGTTTGTTATTCTCTTGAATTGATGCAAACTCTTGGTTACATGACAGCTATGAATCCTGTTATAGATGAGTTATATGATACAAATGAAGAGAAAAGAGATGCTCTAAATACATATTCAACTTTCTTTAATACTGAGCCACAACTTGGAACCGTCGTCGTTGGTATTACAGCTGGTTTAGAAGAAGCGCGAGCTAATGGTGAAAATGTTGATGATGAAATGATTGCCGGAATTCGTTCTGGACTAATGGGTCCTATTGCAGGTATTGGTGACTCTCTAATCGTTGGAACATTAATTCCAATTCTACTAGGTATTGGATTAGGTCTTTCTACTGGTGGTTCTCCATTAGGTGCGATTTTCTATATTGTCGTATGGAATTTAATTGCTATATTAGGAATGAAATTCCTTTACTTTAAGGGATATGAACTTGGTGGTAAAGCGGTTGAAGTCATTGTAGGTGAGAAAGCTAAGGCTATAAGAGAATCTATTGTAATGGTTGGAACAGTAGTTATCGGTGCAGTATCAGCTTCATGGGTTAATGTTACAACGGCCCTCAAGATGACTAATCCTGAAGGCGAAGTTATTATCGATCTTCAAAACACCCTAGATGGTATTTTTCCAAAATTACTGACTGTGTTAACTGTTTTATTCTGTTGGTGGTTGATGGCTAAGAAGAAAATGGGACCAACAAAGGTAATGGGTTTGTTAGTAGTCATTGCTTTTATAGGTGTATTACTTGGTATCTTTGATCCAGGTCTAACATATTAAAAAGTAATGTATTTGAAATCTCCTGATTTTATGATGTATAGAGCGTTTAGAAGACATTTTATATCATAGCAGGAGATTTCTTTTATTATTTTAGAGTTAGAAAGGAGTCGTTATGGATATCAAGCAAGAAATAGCTAACGAGTATTTACGGTTTTTAAAGGCAAAGAAAAACATGTTTTTTATAGGAATACTATGCGCCTTATGTTTTGTTGTATTTTATATCAGTCACCGATATGAACTAAGATTAATATCTTCAATATTTTTGATTTTAAGCATTTTATTATTTATTACCTTTATAATTTACCGTATTGTTCAGAGTCGAATGAAAAAAAATGCTCTTAAATTAATAGAAGAGTATGAAAAAAGATAAACTTTATTACATAAAAGAGGTGAATAAAGTGAAAATAAAAAATCCAAAGTTATGGCATAAGATGCCTGGTGGTATTATAGAGGGCGAAAACGTCCTATACAGTAGAAAATATCTAAAGGATGTAGAAAATCTCTACAAAAGCAAAGAAATCTCAAATGAGGGTAAGAATACCCTCATGTATGAGGTTTACTCCTATAGTGAAGGTGATGAAACGCAATATGGAAATTTGTTTTGGGGACTTACGATACTTCATCCTGTGTATATTGAAAAGGAATGTAATATGACGAAGGGTCATTTTCATGAGAATCGAAATTGTGTTGAATATTATTTTGGCTTAGAGGGAGAGGGCTTGCTCCTTTTAATGGATGAAATGGGGCAAATGTCGGCAGAAAAGGTATTGCCTGGTTCTCTTCACTATATTGCTGGAAACTTTGCTCATAGGCTAGTGAATATAGGAGAAATTCCACTTAAAATTGGAGCATGCTGGCCTACTACTGCTGGACATGATTATAGAGCAGTTGAGGAAATGCCATTTCCATATAGAATTTACAAAAATAATGGAAAAATAGAGCTTGTAGAGAGATAGAAGTATATTTCTGAATCAATAAAAAAATCACAAGAGGTGAAAGATAATGAATAAAATGACATCTAAGGAGAGAGTTTTAAAAGCACTAAATCATGAAGCTGTTGATCGAGTGCCTATTGACTTAGGGGGAATGGCTTGCAGTATTCATGATGAGGCTTATTTTAAACTAAAAGAGTATTTACATATTAAAGGTGATATTGAACCCATTAGAAAGGGATCTACTTGCAATTACTATGATGAAAGAATCTTAGATTTATTGAGTATAGATATTAGACGAGTATTCGCGAAATCAACTGGAGAATACCCAAAGTATTATGAAGATGGCTCATTTGTCAATGAATGGGGACTAGTCCAAAAGCCAGGAAAATTTGGTATGGAAATGGTTAAGCATCCGTTAGAAAACGCTGAAATTGCCGATTTAGACACTTTTAATTGGCCTAAGGCGAAAGATATTATTGATGTTTCAAATATGAAACAAAGAGCAAAAGAAATATACGAAAAAGGTGAACATGCTCTTTCTATGCGTGCACCGTTAAATGGTATTTTTGAAATAGCCTGTTGGTTGAGAGGAACAGAGACTTTTTTATGTGATATGCTGTTAGAAGAAGAGTTCGCACATAAATTGCTAGATAAAATTTTAGAGGTGCAGATAGACTTTTATGAATTAATGTTGGATGAAGTAGGACCATATGTTGATATTGTGGAGACGGGAGACGATTATGGAAGTCAAAACGACCTTTTAATATCACCAGATTGTTTGAGAGATTTTATCTTAAACAGGCGTAAAATATTAAATCAAAAGATTAAATTAAAAGCTCCAAATTGTAAAATATTCTTGCATTGTTGTGGTGCTATTATGAAGTGTATACCTGATTTAATAGCATGTGGCGTAGGTGTTTTAAATCCAGTGCAGACAAATGCAAAAGGAATGGATCCAAAGGAGTTAAAGACTAAATATGGTGATAAATTATGTTTTCATGGAGGTATAGACTCTCAGAAAAGCTTATGTGGAGATATTTCGGATATTAGAGAAGAAGTAGAAAAAATGTTGACTATTATGAATACAAATGGGGGTTACATACTAACTAGTTGTAATCATATTCAAAATGATGTTTCACCTGAAAATATCATTGAAATGTTTCATTTTGCAAAAAAGTTTAGTAGTCAGCAATAAAATTAATATAGTTGTAGAATTTATTGAAGAAGGATCAAGGAAAAGCAAGGTAGACGATTTTCTTTATGGGATCAAGTAAGAATCGGGAGCAGGCAGAGAGTAATGGGTTGATACAGATATATAGAATAAGTATTCCTGCACCTTCATTGTCTGCTCCTTATCATATTCATTTTGGGTGTTTTATTTATACTTTTCTTCTAATGTACTCATCCAAGCTCCTAGGAGCAAGCCTAGAATGAACAAGATAAAACTATAAATCCCTGTTTGTAATGTAAATCCAGTATAATTTGCTACTGGTGGAAGGATGATTAATAGGGTAGAGGCTATGACGATTCCGATAATAAAGTGGTACATTCGTGAATGAAAATTATGTAGTATCCATTCTATGAATTTTGACAGCAAGATTATGACGAGAATCCCTCCAATGGCAATAGGCAGGAATACGCCTACAAGATCAAAGTTCTTAAATCCATTTAACATAGAATCATACAAACCTAAGACCAGCAAGAGATTAGATGGGCTCAGCCCTGGAACGAGTACACCTAGTGCAATCAAGCCACCTGCAATAATAAATCCAAAGAAATTAGGTGGAATGGTTCCTAAGATATTGTCCATAAAATACAAGAACAAAAACCCTACAATTAAAGAGCCAAATAACCATATGCGGTCAACAGTGTCTCGCCTCTTATATTTAACGGATTCTTTCATTAAAGAAGGTAGCGTTCCAATAATAGCTCCTGCAAACCCCCATAGAACAATAACCTGATAATTTTCTAATAGCCATTCTAATGGTTTTGATAATAGGCCAATTCCTACAATCCCACCAATTCCAACGGGGAGAAAAAACAAGAAATTCTCCTTAAAATCTTTCGTTAAATGAGCCATAAAGCTTAATAATTTCTCGTAAATTCCTAAAATTGCTGCTAAAACCCCTCCTGAAACACCAGGAAGAATAAATCCCAAAGCAATGATAACGCCCTTTAAAAAACGTGACAATACCCCTTCTTCTATTCTTTTTTTCATTTTGATCTCCTTAAATCTATTTTTGGCACTTCTTTTCTTAGCGAATAATCTAATTTTACATTATATTTCTAATCTGGTCTAGTTATTCATTGGTAGGTGGTAAGGTAGTAAATATTTTGTTAACATGGTGACCGTTAAGTAAAAAACTAAAATCTTAGGGTGGGAGTTTTTTTCTCACCTATGGTGAAGGAAACACTAGGATGCGAGATTTTGTATTGAAGTAAAAGAAGCTAGATATTTACCTTCTTTATTGTGTTTCTAAATAAAATAGAGCATACTATATAATATAGTATACGAGGAGTTGAGCATATGAATATAAAATTAAACTTTAATAAGAAATCCTCAAAGATTGATCTTGGTGTGAAACAGGCTAGAGAAGAGGATGGTAGCTATCTTATTGACGTTCGGTCTTCTAAGGAATATAAGGAAGGCCATATTAAAGGAAGTATAAATTTACCCCTTGAGGATATAGAAGATATCGACGTAATAGTGGATGATCCAGAGAGTAAGATTTATCTTTATTGTCGCAGCGGCAAGCGGAGTAGCCAAGGAGCTACCATTCTTCGTTCTTTAGGTTACGAAAATGTAATAAATATTGGTGGCATACTGGATTGGTCAGGAGAAATGGAACTTTAAGTTCAAGTACTACTTTAAATACTAGCTAAGCCCTGTAATATCAACAAATTTAAGCTAGTGTTTTAGATTAATGAGTGTGGTATATAGTGCTAAATAGGATGCTTTTAATGTAATCTCACTTTCACCTAAAGTAACGATGCTTCCTCATAGATAATATTAATATTGGATAAGAATAATGACTAATAAATCAAGTAAACACTAGGAGAAGGGAGTTTCATTAGGAAATACTGTGTTTTTTAATTAGATTTATCTTTATTTTTTCCCACTTTTGGTATAAACTTATATAGTTATAATGATAATGTTAATTATATAATTAAAATAGATAAACATAGGAGTTGGTTTAAATGGCTCGAATGGTAGGTACTGTTGTACGTGGAGTACGAGCTCCAATTATTAATAAGGGAGATTCCCTTGTTGAAATCGTAGTGGATAGCATACAAAAGGCATCTGAATGTGAAGGTTTTTCTATACAGGACAGGGATGTAGTCGCCATTACGGAATCTATAGTAGCACGAGCTCAAGGAAATTACGCCACAATAGATCATATTGCCAAAGATATTAAAACAAAATTTAGCGATGATACAATTGGAGTAATCTTTCCAATCTTAAGTAGGAACCGTTTTTCAACTTGTTTACGTGGTATTGCAAAAGGTGCAAAAAAAATAATCTTAATGCTTAGTTATCCAGCTGATGAAGTAGGTAATCACTTAGTTGAAATTGACGCCCTAGATGAGAAAAATATAAATCCGTGGTCAGATGTTCTAACAGAAAAGGAATTTCGCGGTTTTTTTGGCCATGAAAAACATTATTTTACAGGAGTAGATTATATTGATTACTATAAGTCTATCATTGAAGGATATGGTATAGATTGTGAAATCATTTTCTCTAATAATCCTAAGAGCATATTAAGCTACACCAAAAGCGTACTTACATGTGATATTCATACTCGTTTTAGAACAAAGAGAGTCTTAACACAGGCTGGTGCCCAAAAAGTTTATGGTTTAGATGATATATTATCTTGCTCTATTGATGGTAGTGGATACAATGAAGAATATGGTCTTTTAGGTTCCAATATGGCTACAGATGATTCTGTAAAACTTTTCCCAAGAAACTGTCAACCACTAGTTGAAGAAATACAGGCTATGTTTAAAGAAAAGACTGGAAAAAACGTAGAGGTAATGGTATACGGAGATGGTGCTTTTAAAGATCCAGTAGGTAGAATATGGGAGCTAGCTGACCCAGTAGTGTCTCCAGCCTATACATCTGGGCTAGAGGGAGTACCAAACGAGATAAAATTAAAATACCTTGCTGATAATGATTTTGCACATTTAAGTGGAGACGAACTAAAAGCTGCGATATCTGATTATATTAAGAATAAAGAATCTGATTTAGTGGGTTCTATGGCCTCTCAAGGAACTACTCCAAGAAAAATCACAGATCTATTAGGATCTCTTTCAGATTTAACTTCAGGTAGTGGAGACAAAGGAACACCTTTAGTTTACATTCAAGGTTATTTTGACAACTTTACAGAAGAATAAATTCTTTAAATATAAAATAATAAAATATTTACGCCAATTACTTCGTTGTAATTGGCGTGTTTTTTATTTTAAGCCGAAAGATGAAAGCTGATTTTTATATTTTTCTAGTCTCTTTTTCTAGCCAAGCGGCCTCATCAGGATTTAAATGAGGAGATAGTTTAGAAAACACTTCTCTATGGTAATCATTGATCCATTCTATTTCAAAATCTGTCAGCAAATTCATGTCTATCCCATCTAAATCAATAGGACAGTAGGTAATTGGCTCAAACTTTAAGAACGCACCATATTCTGTCTCTTCATCTTCTACAACAATCATCATGTTTTCCGTTCGAATTCCATACTTTCCTTCATTGTAAATACCGGGCTCATTCGTTAGGATCATACCTTTTTCAAGGATGATTTTATTTGGTGTCTTGCTTAAACTTTGTGGTCCTTCATGAACATTAAGGAAGAAACCTACTCCGTGTCCTGTTCCACATTTATAATCTAAGCCTACCTCCCAAATGGGTCCCCTAGCTAGAACATCTAAATTTGAACCAGTTGCACCATGAAGAAATTTTGCTGAGCTTAAGGCAATATGGCCTTTTAATACTAAGGTAAAATCTCTTTTTTCTTCTTTCGTGAGCAGTCCTAAAACAATTGTTCTCGTAATATCTGTAGTTCCGTTGTAATATTGTCCACCTGAATCTACTAAGAAAAAGCCCTCGTTTTTCAGCGTATATTGAGTATCTTCTTTGGCAGAGTAGTGCATCATAGCCGCATGGTCTTTATATCCAGCAATTGTGTCAAAGCTTGGGCTGACAAAGAATTCTTGCTCAGCGCGGAAGCTCTCTAATTTTTCTGAAGCAGATATTTCCGTGATTACTTCACTTTCTACAGAGGATTTGAGCCATTTGATGAATTTTACCATAGCCACGCCATCATTAATTTCACAAGTTCTTAAATTGCTTAGCTCAGTATTGTTCTTAATAGCTTTAAGTTTTGTGGTGATATTGAGGCTTTCGATTTTTGTTGTATGGTTTGGTATATCATAATATAAGACAGAACTAGTTTTTAATGGATCTAACAGCACTGCATCATTTGGAGTTAGTTTATGTAAAAAATTATGAATATGATTGTATTCTAAACACAATACCTGGTCTTTTTCTAGCTCCTTCTCAACATCTGCTGAAACCTTTGAAAGATTGATAAATAAAGTACACTTATTCTCTTCTACTACAACATAGGAGATAACCACGGGATTGTTTGGTACATCAGAACCTCTAATGTTTAGAAGCCAAGCGATATCATCTAATGAAGACAATAAGTAATAATTAGCCTTCTTTTCTTTCATTTTTTTTCTTACTTGATCAAGTTTTTGGACTCTTGACTGGCCAGCAAACTTTATATCATGAGTAAAAATAAGGTCATCAGGTAAACTAGGGCGATTTTTCCACAATGTATCAATTAAATCGATATCTATCTTTAAAGAAATATTTTTTAAGCTTAAAATCTTCTCCATATTTTTCATTGTGTTTATAGAAAGAACTTTGCCATCAAAGCCTATCACACTGCCTTCTTTCAGAGTATCTCTCAACCACTCTGTATAAGAAGGAACACCAGGATCAACCATTCGAAATAAACGTATGCCTGAATCTAAAAGCTGATTTGCAGCTTGTGTATAATATCTACCATCCGTCCACAAGCCTGCATCGTCTAAAGTGATTACGACTGTACCTGCAGAGCCAGTAAATCCAGAAAGCCATTGTCTTGCTTTGAAATAATCTGCTACATATTCACTTTGATGTGCATCATAGCTTGGAACGATATAAGCATCTATACTATTTTCTTTCATAGATCGTCGTAATGTTTCAATCCAATCTTTTACTTTCATCATAAATTCCTCCTATTTTTTATGCTATTTTAAATAGTACCACATTATTAAAATAGTTACTAAATAATCTTATTAAAGCCAAAAATCACTATTGTTTAAGAGGATGATTTAATTGAGTGTATACCTTTAATTAAAATCTTTTGTTTATTTACGAATTCACTTAATGTATAATTATTAAGAATATATTTATTTAAGGGAGGTACATACTATGAAAAGAAAACTTATTTTAGGAATTTCACTACTTTTAATGATTGGATTAATAGTTGGATGCTCTGGTGGTTCGAATGAAGACCAAGGAGGCGCTCAAACTGAAGGAAAGGTATACCAAATTGCAACGGATACTACATTTGCACCTTTTGAATTTCAAAATGATGCAGGAGAATATGTAGGTATTGACATTGATCTTTTAAAAGCAATTGCAGAAGATCAATGTTTTGAATACAAGCTTAACCCACTAGGTTTTAATGCCGCAGTTGCTGCACTAGAATCGAATCAAGCCGATGCAGTAATCGCAGGTATGAGCATAACAGATGAACGTAAGGAAAAATATAATTTTTCAGAGCCATACTTTGATTCAGGTGTAGTAATGGCTGTTAGCAATTCTAATGAAGATATTACATCTTATAAAGACTTAGAAGGCAAGAAAGTTGCAGTAAAAACCGGTACAGAAGGAGCTGGTTTTGCTGAATCTATTAAAGAACAGTACGGTTTTGAATTAACTTATTTTGAAGAATCTTCATTTATGTATGAAGATGTAAAGACAGGAAATACTGTGGCATGTTTTGAAGATTATCCTGTAATGGCATATGGAATTACACAAAATAATGGACTTAAGATCGTAACAGATATGGAAAAAGGCAATTCATATGGATTTGCTGTTCTTAAGGATAAAAATTCTGAACTTTTAGAAATGTTTGATAAAGGTCTCAGCAATTTAATAGAGAGTGGAAAATATCAAGAAATTCTTGATAAGTACATTTCTGCTAAATAATTTGACAAATGAGGATGTATTAATATGAATTTAGGCAAAGTATTTGGTGAAACATATGAATTATTGTTTCAAGGACTTCAAGTTACAATACAAGTAACTGTTTTATCTCTTCTAATCGCATTTGTATTAGGATTGATTACATCATTATTGGGTTTTTCTAAAACGCCACTTAGATGGATCTCTAAAGTGTACGTATGGTTGATTAGAGGAACACCAGTTATGGTACAGGTATTTTACATCTATTTTGCTTTGCCGCAACTTCTCCAATCTTTAGGTTATGATGTAAGGTTAACTTCTTTTATGGCAGGACTTATCACCCTGACTCTTAATGCTGGTGCATATATGTCAGAAATCTTTAGAGGAGCCATTTTGGCTGTTAATTCAGGTCAAATGGAAGCGGCAAGGAGTTTAGGGCTATCGAAAAGTCAGGCTATGAGAAAAGTTATATTGCCACAAGCGATACGCATATGTTTACCATCATTAGTAAACCAGTTTATTATTACATTAAAGGACTCTTCAATAATATCAGTAATTGGACTAGCTGATATTATGTATCAGGCAAAAATTTATGTAGGCAGATCCATGGAATCTTTTGCTACCTATACATGGGTTGCTGTATTTTACTTAGTGATCATTACTATTCTGACTCAAATAGCGAAACAAGTAGAGAAGAAGGTGATGATATGACAGCTCAAATACAAATTAAAAATCTCCATAAATACTTTGAAAAGCTTGAAGTTCTCAAGGGTATAAACCTTGAAGTGCACAAGGGAGAAGTAGTGTGTTTGATTGGACCTAGTGGCTCAGGAAAATCGACTCTTCTAAGATGCATTAACCGTCTTGAAGATCCTACAAGTGGTGAAATTATTGTCGATGATGTAAAGATTACAGATAGTAGCGTTAATATGAATAATGTGAGAAGACATATTGGAATGGTATTTCAACAATTTAATCTTTTCCCGCATTTAACAGTTAAAGAGAATATTACTATGGCTCCCCTTGAACTAAAGCTTAAAACAAAAGCAGAAGCAGATGATAAAGCAGTAGAACTCTTAAAACGAGTTGGATTACTAGAAAAAATTGATGTTATGCCAAGACAGCTTTCAGGAGGACAACAACAGCGTGTTGCCATTGCAAGGGCATTAGCAATGGAACCAGATATTATGCTCTTTGATGAACCTACTTCTGCTCTTGATCCAGAAATGGTTGGAGAGGTATTAGCGGTAATGAAGGAGCTTGCAGCTATGGGAATGACCATGGTTGTCGTAACTCACGAAATGGGTTTTGCTAAAGATGCAGCAGATAGAGTATTGTTTATGGATGAAGGAATCATCATGGAAGAAGCTACACCAGAAGAGATGTTCAGCAATCCTAAAAACCCTCGTACTATAGAATTTTTAGACAAGGTTTTATCAGCAAAATAGAATAATAAAATACTAAAAAGCCAGCGTCTCATGACGTTGGCTTAAACTTTAATTCTCTATATATTTGTTAATTGTTCATTATTCACTGCGACGTAAATCGCATATTTGACCCCAAAGGAATACCTAAATACTAGTGACTAGTGATTAAACACTAAGAATTAAAAAAAGCGCCAAGGCGCTTTTTTTATGCTATTTTGCGTTTATAGCTTCTCTGATGATGTGGGCTATTTCTATGTTGTCTATGTATCTTCCTCTGACAGAATCAAGTTCATCAGCTGCTTTTTTGAATAAGTTTGCTGAATCGCCTTTTGCAAAGAGAGGAACCAATTGGTTAGTATGGTCACCACTATTCCAAACCATTTCAGGCATCATACCTGCAGCTGTTTTTTGGATAGGTGTTAAAGCACCTTTTGAACCTGAAAGGTATCCAGTTTCGTGGTCACCAGTTACGATTAATAAAGTTTCTCCCCAGTTGCTGTTTTCTTGCACCCATTGGTTTACTGCTTCTACTGCAGTATTAAAATCCGACATTTCTTCGATATTTCTTCCACTTTGATTTGCGTGACCAGCCCAGTCAATTGCTCCCCCTTCTATCATAAGGAAGAAACCTTTTTCATTGTTATCCAATACGTTTAATGCACCGTTTGTCATTTCAGCTAAAGTAGGTACATTATCGTTAAAAGGAACTTCGAAAGCACCTGCCTTTTTGTCGCCGCTTCTATTTTGTTGTAAAGTAGTAGCAGCTTGAGCAATTCCTAATACTCTATCTGGCGTTTCTCCATCTTGAAGAGCTTGGAAAGCTTCTTTTGTTTCGATTAAATTCCATTGATCAGGAGTTCCATCGCCGTTTGCATCAGCTACTGGTAGTATCCCATTCTTTACACCGTTCCAAGTGTCAACTCCACCTACATATTTATAATTCATATTTGTCCTTAAATCACCATTGTCATTAAAATCAGGGTGACCCGCACTCATGATTACGTCAGTTGCACTATCTTTAAGCATTTCATTAGCAATCGCTTCATAGTTATTTCTACTTGTATTGTGTGCTACAAAAGCAGCTGGAGTAGCGTGACTAAATTCTACAGATGTGATAACACCAGTTGACTTGCCTTGAGCCTCAAAATCTTCGGAAATATTTCTTACAGATTTTCCATTTGCATCTACGCCGATACCTGCATCATAAGTTTTATGACCAGTAGACATAGCTGTACCAGCGGCTGCTGAGTCAGTTGGTTTGTTCTTTATATAGTTTGCATTGTTCCAAGCTGTTTCAGAGTCGTATCCACCTGCAGATACTGAATAAGTACTCATGCCAACTTTAGTAGGGAAGTTTTCATAAACTTGAGATCCTAGTTTACCATTTTTAAAGTAATTTGTTGCATCAATTTGATTGTAGCTCCATCCATCAGCAATCATTAATATGACGTTCTTTACCTCTTTATTCCCATTGTTGCCAATTCTCGTCTTAGGTGCTGCCATAGCAACTGTTGGAATTATTGCACTAGTTGCAAGCACCCCTGCCAGTGCACTTGCAACAATAGATTTTTTAATTGAGTTTCTTTTCAATTCTCATTTCCTCCTTGTAATGTATTATGTAGGTATATACTATCAATACAACGTTAAGGCAGTATTAACGAATCGTTAATACTTCGTAAATATATTCCACATGCGGAAAAAAATGGAATGTTATAATGGTTATGTTATCTCATGTAAATATTAAGAACAATATCGTGGTTTTGACATATTATAATACAAGGTTATTAGGTAGAGCAGGCTATGCAATGTAAAATGCATGAAGCCGGGCCATAATGGCAGCAGATATGTGATCTGTGGGACTATATTTATTTCATATAGTATCACAGATTTTTTTATGAGCTGGTAGTGGCTAAATGATCTAAGTTGCTGGTTTGCGATTCAGAAACGCAAGTGATGAAAGGTCCTTACGTTTTAACTATTAAGGTATACACTATATCGGGTAATGTTTTATTTGATAATCTGCATTTTCAATTGTCAATTCTGCTTAAAGCCTATGGATTGATCACCTAGTTTACAAATTGGAGGTAGTAAGATGGATATAATGGATAATTATAAAAAGGTAAAAAAAGTATTATGGATTATTCTTATTGCAAATATGATCGTAGCATTGATAAAGGTAAGCATCGGTACTATTGCCAATAGCACCAGTATTATGGCAGATGGATTTCATTCTTTGGGGGATGGATCATCTAATATTGTTGGTCTTATAGGAATTCATTTTGCATCAAAGCCAGTGGATGAAGACCATCCTTATGGTCATGGGAAATTTGAAATGCTCACAGGATTATTTATTGCAGGGATGTTGTTTATGATTGGCATTAAAATAATGGTAGATGCATTAAGCAGATTTTTTAATCCCACACCTCTGCAGATAAGCTTACAAAGCTTGTTGCTGCTGTTATTTACCCTTTGCATTAATATCTTTGTCAGTCAAATTGAATACCATATGGGAAAAAAGCTTTACAGTCAAATCTTGATTTCAGATTCTATACATACTAGGAGCGATGTTTATGTATCTGCAGGAGTACTTTTCACTCTCCTCTGCATTATTCTTGGATTACCTCCTGTAATTGATTCTATAGCATCCCTCATAGTAGCAGTATTTATCCTTCATGGAGCTTATGAGATATTTAGAGATAATAGCTGTATCCTCCTCGACCAGGCTGCAGTTGATACCTGTGAAATCAGAAATATCGTAATGAGCTTTGATCTGGTAAAAGATGCTCACAATATCCGAAGTAGAGGAAGTCAAAATGAATTATTCATTGATATGCATATTATGACTGAACCCACTTTAAGTGTAGAAAAATCCCATAAGCTGATGCACAATATTGAAGAAAAGATTCAAGAAGAAATTAAAAATAATGTAGAAATAATTATTCATTTAGAGCCTTATAATAAACAAAAGTAAAAACCAACTTTTTTCAGTTGCTTTTGTTAATATGATAAGATAAAAAAAGAGATCTATTTGAAGGAGAGATGACGGGTATGAAAATCGGTATGAGAAAACCCAGTTTAAAAAAATCCATAAAAGCTCGAACTACTGGAAAGGTAAAGAAATCTGTTAAAAAAACGGTAATACCTGGTTATGGAAAAAAGGGAATGGGTTGGATAAAAGATCCTAAAAAGGCGGCATATAATAAAGTCTACAATAAAACCTCTTTTAGTTTATTAGATGTGATAAAGAAGATTTTTAAATAAGAATAGGCAGAGGAAAGTATCCTCACGAGTTTCCTCCTATTACGCAGTACATGGAAGCACGTTATCTTATAATTAATTATGAGATGATGTGCTTTTTGTTTTAACTGAAGGAAACTTAAATAAATTAAAATTATTCAATACCGCTCTATTGCCTATATAAAATATTTATGGTACAATACTAGTAATTTAGTAAATTAGTAAACTACTAGTTAGGAGATGCTTATGAATATACCAACAAGTTTAAAACATAAACCAGTAATCGTTTCAGAAGATTATGAAAACATTGATGGAAGAAATGCGTATCAATCTGATGCAAAGGGACTTTCTTTGGGGTTAGCTCAGTGGAATGATCGAGGAAAGGTAGATATTTCAGCTAAGGTATGGCGTCATACTGGAGAAAAGTGGTCTAGACAATCCGAAGAATTACCTCTTCATCGAGTACTCGACCTTGCCATACTCGTTTGTAGAACAAAGCAATATTTTCGTGATGCTTATCGATATGAAAAGCTATATGATGCAGAAGCTCCTTTAATTGATCGCATCGGCTTGCAAGGAGATGCCATGAGTGTGTCAATCTGTACAGATAATGAGAAGATAGATGAAGATATTCTACTGTTCAATCAAGCTTTAAGCGAAGATGATGAATTAATTGGAGAACGATTGAAAACCCTTTCAGCAATTTTAAAAGAGATGGGATATTGATATGGATTATAGAAGGGAACTAAAGGAACAATACAAGAATATGAAACCAGATATGGGATTGTATATGATTTCATCAAAGTCAAATAATAAATGTTTTATTGAGGCAACCCAAAATTTAAAAGGAACGATAAACGGTGCTAAATTCAAATTAGGAGCAGGAAATCATCCAAATAAAGAGCTTCAAAAGGAATGGAAGCAAAAGGGTGAAAAGGAATTTACTATTGAAATAGTAGAACAACTTTCCTATGACAAAGATGAAAGCAAAACAGACTATTCTGATGAATTAGCCTTACTAAAATTAATATGGGAAGAAAAATTAGAGAAATCAGGAAGAGAATTTTTTAGGAAAAGCCTGATGAGATAAGTTAAAAGGTATTTGAGCAGATACGAATACTGTAGAGTAAATGATTTCAAAAACGGATATAAAACTGCAAGGTTGAAATATTGATAACACAACAAAAAAAGCAGCAGATTGTGATTCTGCTGCTTCATTTATTTAATGAATATTGATAAAAATATTAAAATAATCAGTGCGCCATTTATGAGTACGAGGTTTTTTATGGCAATTGCGAAGGTTGTAGCTTTTTTTTGTTCATGCTGAAAGGCTGCGATGCCCTTATTCACTACAGGCAGTGTTAAAAATACGAAGAGGCATAATAATGGAAGCTTTTGTAGAAGGCACCCTATTGCAACGCCTATATAAATAATATAGTACAAGTATTTATATAATCGAAGAGCTTTTGCTTTACCTATATAGATAGGGAGAGTATATCTCTTGTTGATGATATCATCTTCCATATCACAGAGATTATTAGCAAGCATGATATTAGCAATAGTTAGCACTGGCGCAATGCTTAAGAAAAATATAGAAATAATAAAGTCTAAATTTATTAATATATTAAATAATCCATCGTCTATACTGATGTCAAAAACATGAAAGGGATATACATGTATGTATACAGCTAAAAATGGAATGATAAAGCCCATAGTTCCCCCTGAAAACAACTCTCCGAAAGGAGTGCGAGATATAGGCACAGGGCCGAAGGAATATATAATGCCAATACTAAAAGAGAGTGCGCCTAGAAGCAATACAACGATAGATGTATTAAACCATAAAAGGATTCCGAATGTGACAGCTATAATCAATAGAATCACTAAAAATAATAGTGCAGTAGTCTCAGAAAGCTTGTCTCGGACCATTGCATTGTGCTCTTCATAACCATATCCTGAAGTCTTGATGGCTTTTTTATAGTCCATATAGTTATTGGTAACTGTGGTAGCCATATCAAAGGTAAGCAAAGATAAAAACATAAAGAGAAAATGTAATAGATTAAAATCATCATATCTCCAAAGAGCGTAGACTGTGCCTAAGAGCAATGGCAATTGACTGGCTAGCTTTGTTTGTATTTCTGCTAATTTAAGAAGTGAAAAAATCATAATATTGTAGTTCCTTTCTCATGAGTAGTCTATTTGTTATTTTAGCACGAATTAGAAAACTAGCAAGCTTATTGTTGATAATAACAAGCTTGCTTTTGTTTTTGTGGAAAGCTGAAAAAAGAGCATATTTCTCTTTAAACGAAAAAATATGGGTGTTCACTTTGCTCTGGATGAATTTATATTCTTCTAATTTCTGCTTTTATTTGTAAACAATGATTTAACCATTGTTCAATAACTGCTCAACTAGCGTTCAACTATTATTAATAGTAAACCTCTTCCAAAAATAAGCCCTGTGGAGGCATCGTAATTCCTGCCTTTGATCGTACATTTTTTTCAAGTACTTTATCAATATGTGACAACTCTTTTTCATGAAGCCCTATTTCTACTAGACTTCCCACTATAATTCGAATCATATTATATAAAAATCCATCTCCCACAAAGGTAAAACTCATTAGGTTATCTTGTGAGAGAATGTTTAGTTCGTTAATAGTACGCAAAGTTGACTTCTTTGTCTTTTTCAAGGAGGAAAAACCTATAAAGTCATGAGTACCAATGAATTTAGCTGCTGCTTCTTTCATAAGAGGTACATCTAATTTCTTTGGAAGGTGACAGCTGTACTTCCGATGAAAAGGGGAATGGGTGTAGTGATTCCACACATAATAAGTGTATTTTTTGCTTTTTGCATGATATCTGCTGTGAAAGCGATCTGATACCTGAGTAATTTCTTTCACAACAATATCTTGAGGTAAGTACCTATTAATATAGCGATGCATCTCTTCTAAAGTCATTATAGAGTCTGTGTGAAAATTTGTAATTTGACCCTTTGCATGGACCCCAGCGTCAGTCCTACCTGAACCGATTATTTCTGTATATGACTGAACCATTTCACTAATAACAGATTCTAGCTTGCCCTGAATCGTCTGATCATTATCCTTTAACCTTTGCCAACCGTAATACCTTCCACCATCATAAGCGATTTTTAATTTAATATTTCTCATCTAAAGCTCCTCATTTAGGATATTTTACAACTATTATACACTGAAATGGCATGAAGGATTAAGAAAAGATTGTTTGTTTTATAGTATAGAAATTCTACTATAAGGATTACTTTTTAACATATGTAGATGCTATACAAAATTTATATTATTGACAAATAAATAATTTAAAACTATACTTATTATAACAGAACCAAACAAAATCAAACATAAATGACACCGATATTTGTATGTATATTATTCAATATATTCAATTATAAAGAGTATCTTGATATCTGACATGGAACACGGTTCCTAAGTGGCTTTCTCGAGAATTTGATTCTTTGCTATTTAATGTGGCATCTGCTCTAAATGAGGAGTTTTGGATAGCTATAGGCACTTTTGAAAGATTGTATGTAAAAATCAAAATATGGTTTATTAAGGAGAGGAAGCATAGGCATGCATATCTTTTTAACAGGAGATATACAAATAGGGAAAACCACTGTAATTGATAGGACAACCGCACTATTAAATAAGGCCGTAGGGGGTTTTCAAACCTATTTTGATCTAGATAGAGAGCTTCCTACCAGAAGGCTTTATATAAACTCGGCTCTACAATCTAAAGTCTTTTGTGAAGAAAATATTGTGGTTCAATTTAGGGAGAATGGTTTTCCCCTAGTGCATGATGAAAAGTTTGATGCTTATGGGGTACAACTCATCGAAGAGGCTATAGGAAAATCAGACTTGATTGTAATGGACGAATGTGGAAATTTAGAGCAGTTTGCTACTTTATTTCAACGTAAAATTCTAAACACTCTAAATGGAAATATCCCTATTTTAGGTGTCGTCAAGCAAAATAGTTGGGGCTGGACAGATTATATAAGAAACCATTCAAAGGTAAAGCTTATTACCGTTACAAATGAAAATCGAGATCTACTTCCAGAGGCTATTGCCAATTACATACGAAATTTAGATGAGTGTGTTTAGATTCGCTATAAGGATTGAGAGATAAGTAGTAAGGTGGAAATTTTTTAGCTAAATGCTGGAAATATAAAAACATAAGAATGAGAGGAGGGTTGAAATTGGAAAAATCAAATAAAAAGAGGATGATTGTTCTTGCCCTTATGGTTCTTCTGATTCTTACAATAATTATTTCTTTTCAATTTGGACGATACCCTATTTCTACAAAAGAGTTAATAGGAATTCTCCTATCTAAAGTATACTCTATGGATCCCTTTTGGATAGCCCGTACAGAAGCAGTGCTCTTTAATATACGTATGCCTCGTATCCTTTTAGCTAGTTTAGTAGGTGCTTCGCTTGCAGCTGCAGGGGTAGCTTATCAAGGTGTTTTTCAAAATCCCATGGCAGCTCCCGATGTATTAGGAGCATCTGCAGGAGCAGCTTTTGGAGCAGCATTTGCGATCCTTCATTATAGTAATAGCTACATGATTACCATAAGTGCCTTTGGCTTCAGTCTTTTAACAGTAATTCTAGTATACATTATCAGCAAGAAGGCGAGGGGGAATCCTTTATTAGGTCTTGTCTTATCAGGTATTATGGTAAGTTCCCTTTTTTCTGCAGGAACGTCCTTTATTAAATTAGTGGCAGACCCTAATGATCAACTTCCAGCCATAACCTACTGGCTTATGGGTAGCTTATCTGGAGCGAAGATCAGTGATATTACATTTGTAATCATACCTATCTCTATTGGTCTGATTCCACTTATGCTCTTAAGATGGCGAATGAATGTCCTTACCATGGGAGATGAAGAGGCAAAGACCATGGGCATTAATTCTAAAAGGATTCGACTTATTGTTATTATCTGCTCTACTCTCGTCACTGCAGCTAGTGTATCTGTAAGCGGTATGATTGGATGGGTAGGCCTTGTGATCCCTCATCTCGCTAGGAAGCTTGTAGGAAATAATTATATATATTTAATGCCAGGTAGCATACTATTTGGAGCGATATTTCTCTTACTAGTAGACAATATCTCAAGAAATCTATTGGCAACAGAAATTCCCTTAGGCATTCTCACTGCCTTTGTAGGGGCACCGTTTTTTATATACTTGATTACCAAAGGAGGGGAACATTTTTGAGCATTAAAGTATCGAATCTTCATTTTAGCTATGGACAGCACTCAATCTTAAATGATATCAGTTTTGTAGCAGAAGATGGAGAGTTATTATCTGTATTAGGTCCAAATGGGGTAGGGAAGAGCACTTTATTTCGCTGTATCCTGAGGCTACTTAATGGATATCAAGGAAAAATCCAAATAAATGATGTAGAAACGAATGATTTAAGCATTGAAGAAATGGCCAAGCTCGTAGCGTATATTCCACAGTCTCATTACCCTGCTTTTAATTACAGCGTATTTGACATGGTCTTAATGGGTACCTCAGTACAAGTTTCTGCTATTTCTAGCCCTGGAAAGAAACAAATTCAGTTAGTAGAAGACGCTTTGGAGAGGTTAGAAATTAGCCACTTAAAAAACAGAGGCTGCAGTCAAATAAGCGGAGGGGAACGCCAATTAGTATTAATGGCTAGAGCTTTGGTACAAAAATCAAGAATACTCATATTAGATGAGCCTACAGCAAATCTTGATTTTGGCAATCAGGTTCGAGTATTGACTCAGGTGAAATCTTTGGCAAGTGACGGATATACGGTTATTCAGTCTACGCATAACCCTGATCAGACTTTTCTATTTTCGGATAAGGTCATTGCTATACAAGATGGAAAAATCATTGGATATGGTACGCCAAAAGATATTTATACAGAAGAATTAATACAGAATCTTTATAAAATTGATTCTGAGATTCAAAGTCTCTACGATGATAAGGTAAGGGTATGCATACCTAAAAGCACTATAAAAAGGGAATACTATCATAAGATGTTCTCTTGCCTTTGATATATTAAAACAAAGGGGGAAACAAAATGAAAAAGAAGATTCTTTCTATGTTACTTGTAGTGTTCTTATTGCTATCTATGACAACTGCATGTAACAACAGTAAACCAAGTAGTACAGATGTAGACAAGAAACAAAAGCAAGATGTGACAAGTAAAGATAAAACCACTAGCTTTACGGATTCAGCAGGGAGAGAAGTAGCACTTCCAGCTGATATCACGAGAATTGTGCCTTCTGGCGCATTAGCTCAAATTGTATTATTTGCTATAGCTCCAGATGCCCTAGTGGGAGTTTCAGGAGAATGGAATCCAAGTGCAGAGGAGTATATTGATACAGAGTACTATGAACTTCCTATTCTAGGGCAGTTTTATGGACAAGGTGACCTTAATCTTGAAGAAATCGCCAAGGTAGACCCCCAAGTCATTATTGATATTGGCGAATCAAAACCTTCTGTTGTAGAAGATATGGATGATATATCGGAACAAGTAGGCATACCTACTATACATATCGAAGCCACAACAGACACTATGGGGGATGCCTATAGAACATTAGGTAAGCTCTTAGGAAAAGAGAAAGAAGGAGAAGCATTAGCAAGTTACTGTGAAAAAGTAAATGAGGATACAAAAGCTCTAATAGAAAAGATTGGCGAAGAAGGAAAGGTAGATTTGCTTTACGCTACTGGTGAAGATGGCTTAGGTGTATTAGCAAAAGATTCTTTCCACGCTGAAATCATTGATAGAGTAAGCAATAATGTGGCAGTTGTAGAAGATATTTCTAGTAAAGGTACAGGAAATCCTGTAGATATGGAGCAAATCATTAATTGGAATCCTGAGGTGATTATCTTTGCTCCAGGTAGCGTATACAGCTCTGTAGGAAAAGATAAATCATGGCAACAATTAAAAGCCGTCAAAGATGGAAATTACTATGAAGTGCCAACAGGTCCTTACAATTGGATGGGCTCTCCACCATCTGTTAATCGTTACATGGGCATGCTTTGGATTACTCAATTACTTTATCCTGAAGAAGCAGGCTATGATATGTACGACGAAGCTGCAAAATACTATGAATTGTTCTATCACAGTGAATTGACAGAAGAAGAATACAATAAATTAGTTGCTAATTCATTAGGAAAAACTGCAAAATAATATAAATAAAAAAGGCAAAGCCATATTATTTCTCGGCTTTGCCTTTTTTGGGGGGAGTTTTACTTTGACCCCTAGCTTCTGCTCAATGTAAACCTTAAGTGTAGGGTCGGATCCTGACCCAAAAGGAATCCCTTAATACTAGGGATTAAACAGATGTTTACGATTTCAATCAAAATCATTATAATGATAGAGTGAGGAGCATTCTTAAAGAAAAGCGTACATTTATAAGAAAAATAAGTGTAAAATGCTACTTACATCTAAGGGGGGGGATAAAATGAAACAAACTCGTTTTTTAGGGACAGAAAATTACGTGGCTTCAGATGAGTTGATGAATGCGGTAAACATCGCTATTGCTCTTGAAAAACCTTTGCTAATTAAAGGAGAACCAGGGACAGGGAAGACGATGTTGGCTCAAGCCATTGGAAGAGCACTAAATAAAAAACTTGTCATCTGGAATATCAAGTCTACTACAAAAGCACAAGACGGCCTGTACGTGTACGATGTGGTTCAAAGACTTTACGACAGCCAGTTTGGAAATGAAGGGGTAGATAATATACAAAAGTATATCACACTAGGCAAATTAGGAGAGGCTTTTTGTTCAAAAGAGCAAGTAGTGTTATTGATTGACGAAGTCGACAAAGCCGATTTAGAGTTTCCTAATGACCTTCTTTGGGAACTAGATAAAATGGAATTTTACATACCAGAGACAAAAGAGACTGTTCAGGCAGAAACTAGGCCAATTGTAATCATTACCTCCAATGCAGAAAAGGAACTGCCAGATGCATTTTTAAGAAGATGTATCTTCCACTACATCGAATTTCCAGGTCAAGAATTAATGGAAGAGATTATTAAAGTCCACTTTGACAATCTAGAAAACAAGCTGTTACAAGAAGTACTAGATGCCTTTTACTGGATACGTCAGATACCCCAGATTCAAAAGAAACCGAGTACTTCAGAAATCATAGACTGGATTCAAGCTTTAATCATTGGTGGAATTGATATTGATAGAATAAAAGAAGAAATACCTTTTAGTGGTGTGCTTCTGAAAAAAAATGAGGATGTGGATGTTTTGCAGACAAATATAGGAAGGGCTAGGTAGAGGCTGTGTTCCTTTCATTTTTCTATTTGTTAAGAGCAAAGGGATTAAAGGTTTCTCTTCATGAATGGACGACGCTTATGGGGGCCTTAGACAAAGGCTTGTGTAAAGCTAGTTTGACTCGGTTTTACTACTTATGCCGTGCCGTATTAGTGAAAAATGAGGCAGACTTTGATAAATTAGATGGAGCTTTTTTAGATTACTTTAAGGATGTAGTACCTTTAAGCGAATTGCCTGAAGAATTGCTTTCTTGGTTAGAGAATACCAAAGAAAAAAATAACGAACCTTTTGACATGCATAGAGCTATGCAAAATAAGGACCTATCTTCTGAAGATATTCAAAAAATGTTTCAAGATCGAATCAAAGAGCAAAAGACAGAACACAATGGAGGAAGTTACTGGATAGGAACTGGTGGTGTCTCCGTATTTGGCAATAAGGGTTTTAGCCCAGAAGGTATCCGAGTTGAAGGAGAAGCCCAGTACAAAAATGCTTTAGACGTAGCAGGAAAGAGAAAATTTCGAGACTTTAGAAATGACACTACACTTGATACAAGGCAATTTCAAGTGGCTTTACGTTCATTAAGAGAGTTTTCCAGCCAAGTAAACCAATCAAAGACGGAATTAGACATTGATGATACTGTAGATGCAACTTGTCAGGGTGGAGGACAATTAAAATTGGTCTACGCAAGGCCAAGAGAAAATACAGTAAAAGTCCTTTTGTTGATGGACTCTGGTGGATCTATGGAGTATTACAGTCTTCTCTGTAGTACTTTATTTCAAGCTGTAAGCAAATCGAGTCATTTTAAAGATTTAAAGAAGTACTATTTTCACAATTGCATCTATTCTCATGTTTACACAGAACCTACTTTGCAATATGATAATAAAGTAAAAACCGAGTGGATTATGCAAAATATCAGCAGCGATTATAAAGTTATTATTGTTGGAGATGCTAAAATGCATCCCTCTGAATTACTAGATGAAAATTATTATGTCTACACTGCTCGGGATAAAACAGCAGGAATAGATTGGCTTAAGCGTATAAAAGAAAAATACAAGCACATTGTATGGCTTAACCCATCACCTCGACCTACCCACCGTCTTTTTTCTAATGATACCTATGATATTATTGAGAAGATGTTTTCAATGTATCCTTTAACAGTTAAAGATTTTAGATTGGCTCTAAAAGAGTTGTTGGTAAGAGCGGAATAGAAACACATTTCTGGATTCTAATTTTGTCCGTATTTTTTGTGCAAATAAATAGTAGAGTTAATTAGAATACTTGGAATATTTAAACCACTGAATTAATATATATAAAATATATAATTTAATACATTTGGTTCGGTTGGGCAAATTCTATTTGCTTTCAAGAAATCGTTTCTGGGGTGGGAAACTCTTTTAAAGCTTCTCACCTTTATTTTGTTTATCTATTAATAGGAGATGCTTTTTTATTTTATAAACATCTATAAAACTTTATTCATATTTTATTAAACGGATATGATTATTTTTATTATTAAACCATTAATAAAAGGAGGTATGCACTTTAAATGTATTCATTACTAATAGATTCAAGTATTATTGTTATTTTTATTATATTTTGCATATCATTGTTTTTACTATCAAAGGCAGCAGATTATTTAGTAGATAATGCTGTAAAACTTTCTCAAATATGGGGTTTACCTGAAATAATCATAGGAGCAACCATTGTTTCCTTAGGTACTACTCTACCAGAACTATCTGCATCTATTTCCTCTGCACTAAAAGGAAATGATAGTTTTGCACTTGGGAATGCAGTAGGGTCTATTATTACGAATACAAGCTTAATTTTAGGTATTGGAGCTCTCTTTGGAAAGATCCCGGTAGGTGAAAAATCTTCACAAAAATTCAATCTACTCGTTACAACAGTATTTCTCTTGATTTTTACCACATTACCCTATAAAGTACAAAATGAGGGCAGTTATATCCCTCAATGGGTTGGTTTTATCTATTTAATGCTAGTTATGGTGTACATTGTGTATTTAATCATTCAAGAGAAAAATAGGGTTTCTATTAGCAAAAAAAACAAATCTGGAATACAAGTGAACAAAAATACTAGAAGTGTATTTATGATTATTTTCAGCATTTTTATTTCAGCCCTAGTTATAGCTGTAAGTGCCTCTTCGTTAGTCAATTCAGCAGAAATTCTTGCAAGAAGAATAGGAATTTCTGATGTTATCATCGCTTCAACTTTAGTTGCTTTTGGAACTAGTGTTCCTGAATTAAGTACCTGTATCTCAGCAGCTAAAAGAAATCATGGAGGATTAGTTATAGGAAATATAATGGGAGCTAATATTTTAAATATTCTGTTAGTAGTAGGCGCATCTGCAGCGTTAATTCCTGGTGGAATCGCAGTAACTGAAGAATTTTATCGAATTCATTTTACAACACTAGCCATCGTTTTATCTGTCTTTGGATTCTTTGCATACAATAGTAAAATCAATGAAATTAGCAAACGGGAAGGTATGATATTGATTTTAATTTACATTCTTTATCTCTTCATTAATTTTCTATAGTAGGATTTAGTATAGATACATTGCCTTTTTCTTTATGCTTCTTGGATAGTAACCGTAGCTACCTTTAGCTCTGCAATCTTAGCGATAGGATCTATTACTGGATTGGTAAGGTGGTTTAGCCTAGCATTAATATATTTCGTCATTGGTACATATTGCTGAAGTTAATCCAGCATTGTAATAGTTTTATTTGGAATATAAAGTATAAAAAATACCAAGCAATAATAAAAGCTTGGTATTTTTGTTTGTGCTTAGTGATCTACGCCGATCATAACAGAAGATGCTTTTACTATAGCAGTAGCGTCTGAACCCACTTGCAAGTCTAATTCTTTAACAGAGTCCATAGTAATAATAGAAGTGATCTTATTTCCACCACCGAGATCTATGGTCACTTTAGCATTGACTGCACCATCTTTAATCTCTACAACTTTACCTTTTAATTGATTTCTTGCACTAATTTTCATCTTTAACCTCCTGTAAAAGTATTGTTGATTATATTTACCCATTTTGGCGGCATTTAGACAAAAAAATTCTATTTATAATAGTAATTTATTAATATTTGATTGTTTATATATTATTTTAAAATAGTAAGTGTAACCGTATTGTAGTTATTAAATAATAGAGAGCATAATACTAAAAACGAAATAAAAGTTTATAAATTTTATTGACATTTTATGAATAAGATGATAAATTAAGCTTAACGAAAACGTTTAACGAAAACGTTTGACGAAAACGTTATGCCAAAACGTTTAACTATAGGAGATCATATAATGATACATACGCATTAGTGATTAAAATGGGGCGAAGTTATGAAACCAAAAGTTACGATTAAGGAAATAGCTAAGGAATGTGGAGTATCCATAACAACTGTTTCAAGAGTTATGAATAATATCGAAGGATCCTGTTCTTTAGAAACAGAGAATAAAATTAAAACTGCAATAAAAAAACTAGGATATCATCCTAATCCAGTTGCCAGATCTTTGGTAACAAAAAGAACCAATATCATCGGCATTATTATACCAGATATTTCCAACTTTTTCTTTCAGGATTTTGCAAAAGGTGCAGAAAAGATATTAAATAAGAAAAAATATCGCTTAGTTCTCTGCAGTACGGAGGGCTCTAAAGATAAAGAAGATTCTTTTTTGTTGAGCTTAAGCAATGGATTTGCAGATGGAATCATTGTAACTACACAAAATGCAGAAGAAGAAGATGACAATATTGTCTACTTAAACAATAAAAAATTTCCAATTATTGCAGTGGAACGATATGGTGAGATCATTAAGGATGTAGCTAGTGTAACTCTAGACAATGCTATGGGTTTATATCTAGCGATGAAAAGTTTAGTTGAAAATGGTCACGAAAAGATTGCATTTATTGCAGGACCTGAGAATGCACATAATGCAAATCTTAGAAAAGCAGGATACCTTAAAGCAATTCATGATTTTAACTTGAAAATGGATGAAGATTTGATAATTCATGGCGACTACAAAATTGAATCTGGATATCAATGCATGAAAGATCTTTTGAAAAATAAAAAATTTACAGCATTTGTAGCAGCTAATGATTTAATGGCAATAGGAGCATGTAGGGCAATTAGAGAAGCTGGCATGAGCATTCCAGAAGATATTTCTGCAATTGGATTTGATGGAACTATACTAGCAGAATTACATCAGCCACCGCTAACCACCATATCAATTCATGGTGAAGAAATGGGTAAAATAGCAGCCACAAATTTAATTAAATTAATTGAAGGTAAGAAGTTAAAACAGAAACATGAAATTGTTAAATCAGAAATCAAGCAGGGAGGAAGTGTTAAAAAGTTAAATAAGGTTTCTGTGTAAAATCTTTATATGCTTACATAAAACGTTTTCAGAAAACGTTTTACTAAATAATATAAAAAGGAGAAATATAATGAAATCGAGAGAAAGAGTTTTAATGGCATTAAATCACGAGGAAACAGATCGTATTCCTATTGAGTTAGGTTCTTCAAGATCTACAGGGATAAATGCCAACGCATATAATGAATTAAAAGAATACTTAGGTATGACACACGATACAATTTTGTTTGATGTAAAACAGCTTTTAGCAACTCCTGACCCAGAAGTATTGGAGCGTATAGGATGCGACGTGGTAATGCTTCCAAGATTAATACCATCTATTGGGATAAAGATTGATGAATTTAAAGATGGAGAATTACCTTTAGGCGGAGGAAAATGTAAGTTGGCAAAAGCCTTTAATCCCATTACATTAGAAGATGGGTCACTAGGTGTGACAAATGCAGCAGGGACTGTAATAGCAATAAGGCCAACACAAGGTTTGTATTTTGACGAAGTCTACTCTCCACTAGCAGATGCTGAAGATGAAAGCGATATAGATAGATTATTAGAACTTCCTGTTATGACAGATGAAGAAATTAAATTTGCAACAGCAAAAGCAAAAGATTTATATGAAAATACAGATTATGCAATTTCAGCAGCAACGAGTTTTAGTATTTTTGAAAAGGGAACGAAAGACTGGGGATATCAAACTTTCCTAGAGTATTTATATACTGAACCCGAATTGATTGAGTATTATCTTGATAAACTGACAGATGCATATATTGCTATGATAGATAAGTATATGGATGCTGTAGGTGATTATGTTCATGTACTACAAAATAATGATGATTTTGGACAACAAAGAGCTATGATTATTTCACCAGAGATATATAGAAAGTTCTTTAAACCAAGACATGCAAAAATTAATGAGGCAATTCGTAGAAAGAAAAAAGATATGCATATTTCATTACATTGTTGTGGCAGTATTTATCCAATTATTGGAGACCTTATAGAGTCTGGATATGACATTCTTAATCCAATTCAAAAAGAATGCGATAATATGGATCCAGTTCAAATTAAGAAGGAATTTGGAAAGAACATGACCATTTGGGGAGGCGGCATTAGTACACAAACTACATTAACTCATGGTAGTATTGACGATATCGTCAATGAAGTAAAGGAAATGATAAAGGTTTATGCACCAGGAGGTGGATTTGTCTTTTCACAAATACACAATATTCAAGCAGGAATATCGCCAGAAAAGATTCTAGCCGTGTTTGATACAGCATTAAAGTATGGAAATAAAGATTTTTATAGGGGGTAAAGCTATTGGGCAGTAGAATAGCAGTAATTGGAAGTTATGCAGTTGGAATGACAATTTCAACGGAACGTTTCCCACAAGAGGGAGAAACAGTAAAAGGAAAAAATTTCAAAGCTATGCATGGAGGAAAAGGGTCCAACCAGGCAGTTGCAGCGTCGCGAATGGGAGCAGAAGTCCTTTATGGAGGATGCGTTGGAAATGATAGTTTTGGAGATGGGGCAATCAAGCTATACGAAGAAGAAGGAATAGACTCCTCCTATATTATTAGAAGCAGAGAAAATCAATCAACAGGTGTAGGGTTGATTTATATAAATGCAAAAGGTGAAAATGAAATTGTAATCGACTTAGCAGCAAACTTTGAGCTATCTCCTGCTGATATTGATCGTATGTTACCTGAAATATCTAAGTGCAAACTACTATTGATGCAGTTAGAAATTCATATGGATACCGTTCTTTATGCAGCAAAAAAATGCAAAGAATTAGGAATACCAGTTGTTTTAAACCCTGCTCCTTATAATCAAATGCCAGAAGAACTATTAAAATATTGTGAGTTTTTAGTACCAAATCAAACTGAGGCGAGAGCAATATTAGGATTAGATGAAGATAGTTCTTTATCTGACGAGGAAGTTGCAAAACAGATACATAAATTAGGGGTAAAAAACGTTATTGTCACTCTAGGATCAGAAGGAGCACTTTTAGTAAATGATACAATGTGCAAAAAAATTGAAGGAATACCAGTTAATGCTATTGATACTACAGGAGCAGGGGATACCTTTAATGGATCATTCTGTGTAGCATTAGCGGAAGGACATACAATAGAAGATGCTATAAAATTTGCAAATATCTCTGCAGGTTTAGCCGTTACAAAATATGGAGTTATAGAAGGAATACCTACAAGAGAAGAAGTAATAAAAATAGCTGAAAGCAATATTTGAAGGGATGATATAAATTATGAAAAAGGACGGTATATTAAATAGAAATCTTATAAATGCCATAGCCGATATGGGACATACAGACATTATGATTATTGGAGATGTTGGAGTACCAATTAAAGATGAGAAACAACGAATTGATCTTGCAATATCAGAAGACTTGCCAAGCGTTGGAAAAGTTCTGGAATTAATTATGGATGAGATGATTTATGAAAAAGTGATTGTTGCTGAAGAACAGAAGTTGTACAACCCATTACATTTTAAAAATGTTAGTGAATTAAGCAAACGATGCAAAGTTGATACCATGTCACATGAAGATCTTTTCTCTACTTATCTTAGTAAGGCAAAGTACATAGTAAGGACAGGGGGATTTGAACCCTGGGGTAATGTAGTACTCGTTGCAGGAATTGATGCATGGAAATGGTTTCAAAAAGAAGGAGTTATCACACCTGATTATTATGAGGAGAGAGCCTCTTTCGAAGAGTAAAAGTAATATTTATCCAATTATTTATAATTAAATATATTAAGGAGAGGTTTTTATGAGAAAAAAAGTAATAGTATTAGCGTTATGTGTAGCATTGTTTTTGTCATTAGTAGGATGTGCAAGTAAAGATGCTCCTGCACAAGATGAAGGAACAGACAAAAAAGATATTAAAGTTTCAGTAGTTTTACATGCAATGAACAGCTCATTCTATACAAAGATGGCTGACGGTGCAAAAGCCGCTGGTGAAGATTTAGGTATTACAGTAGATGTATCCGCTCCAAACACTGCTAGTAGCTTAAATGAACAAGTTGATTTAATTGAATCGGCTATTTCTGTAGGATACGATGGCATTGCAACAGTAACATGGGATCCTTCTGGTTTTAATTCAGTTATAGGAAAAGCAAACAAAGCAGGAATTCCCGTTGTAGGATTCAATCAAAATGCTGAAGGCAGTGGTATTTCCGCATTTGTTGGCCAGGATTATGAAGATGCAGGCTATGAAATGGGTATGTATATGTTTGGTGAAGTATTGAATGGAAAAGGAAAGTATGTAGTGGCAAGCTGCGCTCCAGCGGATTCTGCACTTATTGCAAGAACAGCTGGAATCGAAAAAGCTGCAAAAGAATTTCCTGATATTGAATTCGGTGGTGTAATCGATATCGGAACAGACTTAACAAATGCTTATGGTGTTATTGAAAATGCATATTTGAAAGACCCTGAAATTGATGCAATCTTAGGTGTAGATGTATTTAGTGAAGCAATTGGAACGTATATCGGAACAAACAAACTTCAAGACAAAGTAAAGGGTGCAGGATTTGACCTTGTTGAAGGAACACTTGAACATGTGAAAAATGGAGATATGCAGTTAACAATAGGACAAAACCCATTTATGCAGGGATACTATTCTGTATTAGAGCTGTATATGAATAAAGCACATGATACACAATTTATTGACGTCAATACTGGTGCACAAATGGTAACAGCAGAAAATGTTTCAGAGGTAGAGCCAGAATAAGAGTCCAAATTTGCTCCAATAGCTATGTGTTTTGCTACATAGCTATTGGAGGACAAAATATATGGGGGAAATGTGAATGGGAATGACAGAGCTAGGTAAAACAGCAAGAATGAAAAAAATAAAAGTATTTCGCGAATTTGGCGTTTTTATGGTAATGGTTTCGCTTATTGCAATACTATCCATAGCGTCACCCGCATTTTTGCAAATGACAAATTTAATAAACATTGTGAGGCAGACTGTTGAAATAGGCATCATGGCTATTGGGATGACTTTTATTATTGTTTCGGCAGAAATTGATCTTTCAGCTGGTTCAGCCTATGGAGCTACAGCTATGCTGGCCGCATATCTCTACAAGGCAGGTGTAAATCCAACTCTAGTTTTTAGCATTGCTATGCTCGCAGGTGGAGCGATTGGATTTGTAAATGGTTTTTTAATTACTAAGGCAAAAATGCCTGCATTTATTGTTACATTAGGAACAATGCAAATTTTTAGAAGTATTGCTTATTCTATTTCAGGTGGGCAGAATATCAGTGTTTTTCCTGAAAGTGCTGAGAGCAGCTGGATCTTTAAGCTTGGAGGTTCAATAGGTGTAATACCTATTCAGGTTATTGTTATGATTGCTTTCTTTATAATTGCACATATGGTAATGTCTAAAACTAAATTTGGATTTGAAGTATATGCAACAGGTGGGAACAAAAGAGCAGCACAATTGGCAGGAATTAATACGGACCGAATTAAGATTACTTGTATGGTTATTGCAGGAGTTCTTTATGCCTTTGCAAGTCAGGTTAGCATTGCGTACTTAAAATCAGTTCCAACAACGGCAGGAGCATCAAGAGAAATGGATGCTATAGCTGCAGTTATCTTAGGTGGGGCAGCTTTAAGTGGTGGAAGAGGTACGGTCATTGGAACTTTAATTGGGGCAATAATCATGAGCGTTGTAAAAAATGGAATGGTACTGTTAAGCGTTCCAGTCTTCTGGCAGTCTGGCTTTATTGGCGTAATCATTATTCTGGCAGTACTTTTAGACACCTGCATTAGTCGATCAAATAAGAAAGGGTAGGTAGCTAAGCATGGGACCACATATTCAGTTTAAGAATGTTACAAAAAAATTTGGTGGAACTACAGCATTATCAGAAGTTTCATTTGAAATTCAAAAAGGCGAGGTTCACTGTATTTGTGGAGAAAATGGTGCTGGCAAATCCACATTAATCAATTTATGTGCTGGCGTGTTTGAACCAACTTCTGGTGAAATATGGGTTAATGGCAAACATGAAAAAATCAATAGCATTCAGAAGTCAGAAAAGTTAGGTTTCTCAATTGTACATCAAGAAGTGCCATTATGTACTAATATGAGTATTGCTAATAATATTTTTCTTGGCTCCTCTGAAAGCATGAAGGGAATATTCATTAATGAATCATATATGAGAGAGAAGACCCAGGAGCTATTAGATCTTTTTCAACTAAAATTAGAACCAACTCGATTAATCGATAGTCTAAGTATCGCAGAACAGTCTATGATACAGATAGCCAAGGCAATTTACTACAAACCAGATATTTTAATTCTAGATGAACCAACAGCAGCTTTAACAAATGATCAAAGAAATGTAGTATTTGACATAATTAGAAAAATGAAAAGAGAATTAGGAACAACTATTATTTATGTTAGCCATCGACTAGAAGAAGTAATGGAACTAGGAGATCGTACAACCATTTTAAGAGATGGACAGTTTATTACAACAAAAAACATCAAAGATATAACAATGGACGATATTGTTCGATTGATGGTAGGACGAGAAATTGATAATAACAGTTGTTATCAATGTTATGCTACAGATGAAGTACTGCTTCAAGTTAAAGGTTTTTCAAAACATAGACAGTTCGATAATATATCTTTTGAATTAAAGAAGGGTGAAATATTAGGTATTGCTGGATTTGTTGGTGCAGGAAGAACAGAGCTACTTAACTCTATATTTGGAATTAATAAGCCCGATGAAGGTGAAATATACATTCATGGAAAGAAAGTCCCTGTTCATAATTGCTCTCAAGCTGCAATAAAGAATCGAATTGCCTTAATTCCCGAAAATAGAAGAGACGATGCCTTAATGGCAGAATTATCCGTTAAACAAAATGCACAAGTTGTCATACTGAACAAAATGTTAAAAAATGGGGTAATTGATAAAAGAAAATCAAATGAAATTATGGATGAAATGGTAAAAAAATACCATATTAAGACCAGCGATGTAAATAATTGTATTATGACACTAAGTGGAGGAAATCAACAAAAGGTTATAATTGCAAGATGGTTGGCTAATGAACCTGAAATATTAATGTGTGATGAACCTACAAGGGGAATTGATGTAGGAGCAAAGGCTGAGATATATGAACTTCTCAGAGATATTGCACAACAAGGTATAGGAATTATTATGGTTTCTTCTGAATTGCCTGAGCTTCTAACATTATGTGATCGAATTATTGTTATGCATGAAGGAAGAAAAACAGGTGAACTTACAAGAGAAGAAGCCAGCGAAGAACAAATCATGAAGTATGCTGCAGCTATTGCAAATTAATATAGACTATAAAGGATTATACATAAGTGTTATAAAGTTTAATAATGTAAAACGCTTTGTACTTTTAATAATAAAGAGAACATAAAGAAGGGTGGACACAATCCGCCCTTCTTTATGTCACCAACGGTGACTAAAAAATTTTTACTGACCACCTTATTACACACAATATTTCGCTTTAAGAACTTCCATTACAGATAGAATTCTTTCATCATTAATAGAATAAGTAATAGTCTGGCCTTTTTTTATTGAGTCGACTATTTTATGCGCTTTTAAAATGGCAAGATGCTGAGAAAGTGCAGACTGAGTGATGGTAGTAATTTTTAAGGAGAGCTCACTCACTGTCAAAGGCCCTTCTATGAGGTAGCATAAAATTAGTAATCTATTTTCATTGGCAAGTACTTTAAGTAGTTCCGCTACTACTTTTACATGTTCTTCCATTGTAAACCTCTTTTCGTAAAAATTATTTCTTGTCTTATTATATACAATTTAACTTATTTTTTCATTTAGTAGAAAAGTTCTGCTTTTAAAGCTGAATGCGGAAAGCTGAAAGCCGAAAAGTACAGCTCGTTTTAGGAAATAAATGTAATCTACACTTCTATTTAAAAACAATCGTTTAACCATTGTTTAACAACTGTTCAACTACTGATCAACCACTGTTCACTTATCTTTCAACTGGCTGATTCCTTGTGTCATGGTTCCCATTGGGCAGTAAACACACCAAGAGCGAGGTTTGTATAGCACCATGGTAATAAGACCTAAAATGGTGGACGTAAGCATAACACTGTAAAAGCCAAAGGCAAATTGAGCAATCCATGGTGTTGCAGGAGTGGTATAAGCCCAGCTCCATGGCACTTTAAAGGTCCAAAGTAGTGTGACAAATTCTCTTAATCCATTGACTTCAGCGTAAACTAGATATGTAGAGTACAACATATTAATAAACATAGCCATAAAGAAAATCAAAAACCCATATCGAAATTTTTTTGAACGCAAGAAACGTGGAATATCCATATTTCTTGATAATTTAAATTTGTCACCTAATAACTGAAATAGTTTTCCTCTACCGCAGTAGTGATTACAGTAAGCTTTCCCTCCACCAAAAAGGGAGATAACTATGGGAACGATAAAACAAATCAAACCAATCCATGCAAATAAAATATTAAAAAATCCTAGCATTAAGTAAACTAGAGTAAAAATCCACAAATAATCAGACCATTTTTTCTTATCAATATTGTTTTTTTTCATGATCAATTTTCCTCCTTGTGAATTTTGATAACAGAGGCTGGACATGCTTTAGCGCATTTTCCGCAGCCAACACATTTTTCTATATCTACCACAGCGTGGATTCCCTTGTAAATGTTTATAGCATCAAAAGGGCAAACTCGCATACAAACACCACAGGCGACGCATTCATTAGAAACGACGGCATTTCTCTTTACTTTCTTTTTTACAGCTTCCATAATAGCCTCCCATTAAGTATATTAGTAATTACTAATATACTTAATTATGTAGCATTTGTCAATACTTTTTTAGCAGAAAGCAGAAAGCAGAAAGGAAGATCTAACTCGCCTGTAGGCGACAAAATGTAAGATCCTTTGCTACGCTCAAGGATGACCATCGCAGAAGCTAGGGTCATATTTCGTGGACTGTAGGGGGCAGTGTCCGCCAGCATTTAAGCCACCACTGGTGGCTTACCACCTTATTCCAGCATCGTAATCGTCTTTGTATCGTAATCTATCAAGCCATCTTTTTTCATCTTAGTTAATTCCCTCGACAAGGATGTGCGTTGGACGCCAATTTTTTCGGCTAGCGCTTTTTTCGTTATATTTAAGGTAATCTGTTTTGAATCCTGTTTTTTACACTCTATATTGAGAAAATCTATGATGCATTCTCTTATAGTTCTTTTTATGTAACTCTTTAAGGTATGGCCTAAGAGAAATGTTCGATCTGAAGTGTACTGGAGGTAAATTCTAAGAAAAGATGAATTCGTAGTCAATAGTTCAAATAAAGTTTCTTTATCAATTTCAAGAAGGCTAGTTCGAGATTGTGTTACTATAGTCATTGGAAAATACGGATTCTTAGAGTATAAGAGATTACCTCCAACGATATCATCCTTAGAAAATTCTGAGATGGTAAGCAAATTGCCAAATTCATCAATTCTTTCCACAATAACACTTCCAGAAAGGATGATTTCTAAGTTACAACACATATCCCCATCAAAATGTATAACGGTATTCTTTGTATAGGAAACGATTTTGAATTTACCCGTTTTTAAAAATAGCTCTATATCTCGTACAGAAAAACAATTGATTAAAGTTGTATTCTTAATATCATTTATATATTCATCCATAATATCCTCCTAAGTGTTACATTGGTAACACCTTAATTCTTATCATAACGATATAATAAAAAATAATCAATAGGGAGGGGTATTATGAAGTATCTTATTGCTACAGTACGTATTCTGTTTTTAGGTTTATTTCTATTCCTAATTATTATGGGAAAGCCTATGCTTTGGTTGGGAGTGTTTGCCATTAGCCTTATTGCAGCTCTGTTCTTTGGAAGGGTATACTGCGGTTATATCTGTCCTATGAATACATTAATGATTCCTACAGAGTCGCTCTCAAAAAAGCTGAAAATCCAAACGGATAAAACGCCTGATTGGCTTAAGTCTACAAAGTTTAGCGTAATTGCGCTAATAGCAAGTGTAGTTATAGTAATCATTGCACAAAAAGTATTACATAAGAATATTCCAATCTTACCAGTGTGGATTGCTTTGGCGGTAATCGTAACCCTAAAATATAAACCTGCAGTCTTTCACAATCTTGTCTGCCCTTTTGGAGTATTGCAAAAATCATTTGGTAAATCTTCAAAGTTATGTACAATTGTAAATGAAGAGAACTGTATTGGATGTAAAATTTGTGAAAAAACTTGCCCTTCAAATGCAATTTTAGTTGTCGCTGAAAATAAAAAGGCTTCTATTGACACGTCATTATGTTTTCAGTGCACCAGCTGTCAGCAGGTCTGCCCAAAAGATGCTATTCACTATGAACGTGTAAAAACGAGTAGCGAAGTAAGCTAAATAAACAAGATCGCCATCAAATCTATGGCGGTCTTTTATCTTGTATTAGGAGCGTGTCCAGCTAAGCTGGACACTTACAAGTTCTATTTTTGAATTTAACTATTATATAAGCTATCTTTATGTGTAGTTGAATCTTTGACCTGTGAGACTCGACCCTAGCACTGATAGCTGGCAGCTGATTGCTAATGGATGGTTGCTGATGGCTGTGTTTTTGATTTTTGGTGCTTAAAATCACATCAAACTATTCGACATTGTGGTATGCTATGTTCACTTACAATTAGGAGGTGGGATAATGATTAATATAGGGATCATAAATTGCGCGGAAGTGGCAAAAAAGTGTTCGGGAACAGGGTGTATTAATGCTTTTAATGAAAATAGGGGCTCTTTTGACAAATACGTCTTTAAGAATGCGGAAATTGTTAGCTTTGCACAATGTCATGGATGCAGTGAAAATGCTACTGAAGGAGTAGTAATAGAGGCTAATAAGATGAAAGATAAAGGGGTCAAAACAATACATATTTCTACTTGTATTCGTGGAAGATGCAAATGGTACTCTGAATTTGTAGACGAGTTATCAAGGAATTTTGAAGTTGTAGACTATACTCATGGACGTAAAAAATAGGAAGTAGCTTATTGTGCTTTTTCTCAAATTCATGTAAATTATATATTGGTATCTATTTTGTTGGCATTGCATTTAGGGTAGCCATTCTCCTAAAGGGTGAAACAGTAGCATATTAATGAGAGTAATAGGAGGATTTGCTTTGGTGGAATCATCAAAAAAACAGTATTTAATAGGGATTTCATGTACATTACTTGGCGCAATTTTTTGGGGGTTTTCTGGAGCTAGCAGTGAGTATTTAATGGAAGTTTACCATTTGCCCGCGCCATGGATTTCCATGGTTCGTATGTTATGTGCCGGAATCATTTTATTTGTATGGCTTAGTTTTAAACAAATGGATGGTTTAAAGGGCATATGGAAAGACAAAGTATCGTGGAAATCATTATTAGCCTTTAGCATTGTTGGACTTATGGCGAATCAATTAACTTATCTTATGGCCATTTCTCATACAAATGCGGGTACAGCTACTGTATTACAGTACATTGCTCCAGTATTTATTTTAGCTTATATTTGTTTGAAAAGTCACAAAAAACCAAATAGAAAAGAATTAATTGGGATTAGCCTAACCCTAGCTGGTATATTTCTCATCACTACACATGGCAATATACAATCTTTAGTTATTTCGCCTTTAGGTTTATCCTGGGGAATCTTGTCAGCTATTACTTTAGCCATCTATAATTTAGTACCTATCAAGATCATTCGCAAATGGGGTTCTCTTGTGGTTACATGTTATGGCATGTTGATTGGTGGAGTAGTAGGGGCTTTGCTATTTCAACAATGGCGCATAAAGGTTGAACTTGATTTATCAGCGTTAGGAGCTCTTTTCGTCGTTGTAGTGTTCGGTACGGTCATCCCATATACTTTATACTTAAAGGGGGTAGAGCAAATAGGGGCAGTAAAAGCAAGTATGATCGCTTCTGTTGAGCCTTTAGCGGCAACTGTATTTACTGCTATTCTTCTAGGAACAAAATTTACTATGATAGATATTATTGGTTTTCTCCTTATTATTGCAACAGTTATTCTATTAGCTTATAAGGAAGAAAAAAAGCAGCACGAGAAAAAGAAAATAAATAAAACTTCATTGACATAAAGTAATAAAACACCTTTTCTACGAAACACGAACATTATCTAAAAAAAACGATAAAATATTCTTAAAAATGTTGAAATTTAAATTATATTGAACTATAATAATGAAGCAGATGATTTCATTTCAAATAAAGTATTAAAAATAGAGCAATAATGTAATTATGTAACAGATTAAAATGGAAAAGGTGGGAAAGAAAAGTGGAAAAGTTTTTTCAACTGAAAGAGAATAATACAAATGTATCAACAGAAGTCATGGCTGGTTTTACTACATTTTTTGCAATGTCTTATGTTATATTCGTTAATCCAGCAATTTTATCATTAACGGGCATGCCTTCTCAAGCAGTATTTTTAGCAACGCTTATTGCTGCAGCAATCGGTACTTTGGTCATGGGACTTTTTGCCAATGTTCCATACGCTCAGGCACCAGGCATGGGACTAAATGCGTTCTTTACTTATACGGTAGTATTTGCACTAGGTTTTACTTGGCAAGAAGCCTTAGCAATCGTTTTTGTATGTGGAATTTTTAATATTTTAATTACCGTTACTAGGGTACGTAAAGTAATCATTAAATCTATACCTGTTGGTTTGCAAAATGCAATTAGCGGAGGTATTGGCGTATTTATATCTTATATTGGAATCAAAAATGCAGGCTTGCTACAATTTACATCTGATGCAGGCACTATTCAATCCATTAACAATGCAGCATATGATGTAGCTACTACAACATATGAAGGTGGAATAACTTCTGTAGTAACTGGTTCAGGAATTGTTCCTGCGTTAGTAGATTTTACACAAATGGGACCTATACTGGCTTTAATTGGACTTGCAATTACGGTTATTTTATTAGTTAAAAATGTTAGAGGAGCCATTCTTATTGGAATCATATCTACTACAATTATAGGAATACCATTAGGCATTGTAGATTTGTCTACAATTGGTTCTTCTTCTAATTCCTTGGCAAATGCAATTTCAGAATTAGGTGTTACTTTTGGGGCTGCTTTTAGCAGTGAAGGACTAGGTTCATTATTTAGTGATCCAGCTCGATTGCCATTAGTCTTTATGACCATATTTGCTTTTAGTTTATCTGATATATTTGATACGATTGGAACATTTATTGGGACAGGTCGTAAATCTGGAATCTTTAGTGCGGAAGATGAAAAAGCATTAGAGACGAGCACAGGCTTTAATTCTAAAATGGATAAAGCATTATTTGCAGATGCCATTGCAACGTCAGTAGGAGCGGTCTTTGGAACATCTAATACTACTACATATGTGGAAAGTGCTGCAGGTATTGGAGCAGGTGGCCGTACAGGACTTACAAGCGTGGTAGTAGCAGGCTTATTCTTACTATGTAGTTTATTTGCACCAATAATCACCCTTGTTCCTGCACAAGCAACTGCACCAGCCTTGATTTTAGTTGGGGTTATGATGATGTCTTCTTTCTTAGAAATTGATTGGAATAGTTTGGAGGAAGCAATTCCTGCTTTCTTTACTTCCATTTTTATGGGATTTGCATACAGCATCTCTTATGGTATTGCAGCAGGATTTATTTTCTATGTTATTATCAAAGTAGCAAAAGGCAAAACAAAAGAAATCCACCCAGTATTGTGGGTATCTAGCTTATTGTTTGTTTTAAATTTTGTCATAATGGCGAGATTGTAAATAGGATATTTCAAAGAGGTTTGTTATCGGTAGATAGCAAACCTTTTTTTATGCAAAGGAAACTCCTACTTTAGGCTCCAGCTCTTGCTAGTCATCCTGAGCGCAAGCAAAGGATCTCACCAAACCAGCTAGCAAAGTACACACTATATACTATAAAGATTTACATCAATTGAACAATGAAAAATGAACATTGAATATGGAACAATACAAATATGCGATTACTTGTTTGATTTTATACTGTTAATTATTCATCGTTCATTGTTCACTATTCACTGTGACGTAAGTCGCATATTTGACTACCTGACCAGACATTGATAATTCATAAATAAACGAATAAGTGTACATAATGATACTTGCCATTAATTTCATAATTAGATATCATTAATAATAAGTATATATAATATTAATATAGATTACTTATAAGTGAAAGGGGTATGGACGAATGAATATGGTTTCAGTCGAATTTCCTATAATCGGAAAGAGCATAGAAATCGAAAAGGGGAGTAAGATTTCAGATGCATGTGAAAAGATAGGCCACCCTCTAAATTTAGTTTGTGGCGGAAAAGGTAGATGTGGCAAATGTGAGGTTGATATTCAAATAAAGGGAACAACGTCTACAGTTTTAGCTTGCCAAGTAGAAGTATCTGATGGATTAAAAGTTATGATTACAGGCGAGGAAGTAGAAGCTCAAATACTCACATCCAATATGTTAAAGCACACGAATCCAAATCCATCTACGAGAATAGTTCACGTAAAGCATGATGAGTTAGTCACTCCATTATGTGGGAACGATTACGAAACTTTATTAAGTGTAATTGATTTAGATTTAAGCCAGCCACCACTAGAAGTGCTGCAAAAATTTTCAACCATTTACCATAATCCTGAAGGACTAAATATTATTTTATATAATGACGAAATTGTAGATATCCTTCCAGGAGACTCTACTCAAACGATATACGGTTTAGCTTTTGACATTGGTTCTACTTCTGTTGTAGGGTATTTGTTTGATTTGAAAACCTATGAACAGGTTGGGATTAGCTCTAGGCTGAATAAGCAAACAAGCATCGGCGGCGATGTCATCAGTAGAATCGACTATGCTATCTCTAATCCAGATGGTTTAAGAAGATTAAACAAACTGGTTGTTGAATCAGTAAATGAAATCATTGAAAATATTTGTACAGAAAACAATATTGATAAAAATAATATTTACCAAGCAAGTTTCTGTGGTAATAGCACTATGCAGCACTTGTTTTTAGGTTTGTATCCAAGCAATTTAGGTTTAAAGCCTTTTAGCAGTACGACACATAGAGCTGTTTTGACAAATGCCAAAAGCCTTAGTATTAATATCAATTCTAAAGCAAAAATTAATTTCTTGCCTTTATTAGGTGGATTTGTAGGTGCAGATACTGCTGCAGTACTTCTATCTATACAAAATGATGATAAAAACAGGCTGGTTATCGATCTAGGAACCAATGGCGAACTAGGTGTAGGGAAAAATAATGATTATAAAGTCACTTCCTGTGCATGTGGACCTGCCCTTGAAGGTGCTGGTTTAGAGTATGGAATGAGGGGGACAAAAGGTGCTATTGAACGAGTAACAATAGCCAATGGTCAAGTATTTAATAAAGTAATAGGAGGAGTAAAACCTCAAGGAATTTGTGGTTCTGGAATTATCGATATCGTAGCGGAGCTATCTGAAAATAATATTGTAAATTCTGGTGGTACTTTTATAGATCCATCGAAAATAGAAGAGCCAGAATTAGCAAAGAGAGTCATCAAAACTCAAAAGGGAAAAGCATTTATCATAGCTTATGGGGAGGAAACAGAATCTGGAGAACCCCTCTTAATGACCCAGCAAGATATCCGCCAAGTTCAACTAGCGAAGGCAGCAATTTATACAGGGTGCTTAATGCTAATAGAAGAATGTGGACTAAAAGGCGAGGACCTAGAAGAAATCTTAATCGCAGGAGCATTTGGTAATTATATCGATATCAATAAAGCTCAGGCTATTGGCATGATTCCACATTTTGAAAACGTGCCTGTGTATTCCATCGGAAATGCAGCAGCAACAGGAAGCCAAATCTTCTTATTGTCAAGAGAAGAGCAAGAAGAGTGCATTAAATTAGCATCAAAAGCAGAACACATAGAAATCGCATCGAATCCAAATTTTGTTAACGGATTTATAATGAATACGAGTTTAAAATTAGATGAAGAGGACGACGAGTAAAAAGGAGATAAAGAGGACAAATGGTCCTCTTTATCTCCTTTAATTGACAATTATTGTACTTACCTATAGGCGAGGTTTTTGACCCAGGCTCCTTCCACAGTCATCCTGAGCGCTAGCGAAGGATCTTATGCTTTCACTCTGCCCAAACTATACAGTTTCCCTTTCCACAAAAAGTTCTTCCACCCAACAAGCGAATCATCCATTAATTTCCAACCCTCAAACATTGCAACTTTCTACTTTTAGCAATTGAATATTTATTAGTTTTATTGTATTATTATGTTATTAGAAATGGGGAGGATATTAAATGAAAATGAAAAAAGGATTAATCACATTACTTATTGTTGCACTTATGATTGCCTTAGTTGGCTGTAATAGCAACGAAACAACTGAAAAAGAAGAAGGACAAGGTGAAAATACAAGTAAAAGAACTCTTACTGTTGGTACAAGTGCAGATTTTCCACCTTTTGAGACGATTGATACAAAAGGGGAAATCGTAGGCTTTGATATTGACCTTGTAAAAGAAATCGGAAAAGAATTAGATGCTGAAATTGTACTTGAAAATACAGAATTTAGCGGTTTAGTTGCTGCAGTGCAAACTGGAAAAATCGACTTAGCAATTTCAGGAATGTCTGTAGATAAAGAGAGAGCAAAAAAGGTAAATTTCTCTGATCCATATTATGAAGCGTATCAAACTTTAGTCGTAAAATCTGATTCAGAAGGGATAAAAAACATGGACGAACTTACAGGTAAGATAGTAGGTTCTCAGCTGGGTACTACCAGTGATGATGTCATTATGACATTCGAAGGAGTTGAAGTCAAAAAATACAATAAAGCAACAGATGCAATACAAGACTTGAAAAATGGTCGAATTAATGCAGTAATTATTGAAGATTCTATTGCTTCTGAATTTGTTGCAAAGAATACTGAACTAAAAATTGTTACTCCTGAAGGTTTAAACACAGAAACTGTGCCTTTTGCTATGGCGCTACCCAAAGACAGTGATGATTTATTAAAAGAAGTAAATGAAGCTTTACAAAGCATAAAAGAATCTGGAAAATATGATGAGTTACTTTCTAAATGGAACCTAGTTAAATTCGAGAAATAATTAATAATAGGATATAATGAAACAGGTAAGAGATATAGGGCAGTAGGTTTTTATGCTGTCCTAGGATCTGACTTATCTGTTTTTTATCGTAGATTAACAGATAATTTCTCATACAACAGAAAGGATGAAATACATGGATTTTGCTTCAATGGCTCAGTATGCGCCACTGTTTGTGGAAGGTTTGAAGGTTACTGTTCAAATCGCCTTTGTGGCAGTAATTATTGGAGCCATTTTAGGTTTGTTTGTGGCCCTTGGGAGACTGTCGACTAATAAGGTAATTTCGTTTATAGCAACAGGTTATATACAAATTATTAGAGGAACTCCAGTACTAGTGCAATTATATATTATATATTATGCTACGTATCCACTTTTTGGATTTAATATTCCACCTTATATTGCAGCAGTAGCTACCTTTGGTTTGAATAGTTCAGCTTATGTAGCAGAAATTATTCGAGCAGGGATTCAGGCTGTAGATTTTGGACAAATGGAAGCTGGGCGTTCTTTAGGTTTGCCTCATGGTATGGTCATGAGATATATTATTATTCCCCAGGCAATCAAAAACATCTTGCCAGCTCTGGGAAATGAGTTTGTCGTTTTATTAAAAGAAACTTCTGTCGTGTCCATTATTGGAACGACTGATTTAGTGCGACAAGCAGATATCATTAAAGCTGCAACCTATAGTAATTTTGAGCCTTATATTATTATTGCACTTATTTATATTGTTTTGGTATTAGGTTTATCTACATTGATTAACCAATTGGAAAGGAGGTTGAAACGAAGTGATTACCGTTAAAAATCTCCATAAATCCTTCGGAAACTTGCAAGTTCTCAAAGGAATCGATCAAGAAGTAAAGCAGGGAGAAGTAGTAGTCGTCATCGGTCCAAGCGGTTCAGGTAAGAGTACTTTTTTAAGATGTATCAATTTGCTTGAACAACCTACAAAAGGTCAGATCATCATTGATGGCGACGATATTACAGATTCTAAGGTAAACATTAACAAGGTAAGGGAAAAAGTAGGAATGGTATTTCAACACTTTAATCTTTTTCCTCATCTGACTATTTTAGAGAATGTGACCTTAGCACCTATAAAATTAAAGGGAATGTCAAAGGAACAAGCTACAGATTTAGCAAAGAATCTACTCAAAAAGGTAGGACTAATAGATAAGATTGACACTTATCCTGTTCAATTATCAGGTGGTCAAAAACAAAGAATTGCCATCGCTCGTGCCTTAGCCATGGAACCTGAAGTAATGCTCTTTGATGAGCCAACTTCAGCTCTTGATCCTGAAATGGTTAAAGAGGTACTAAGCGTTATGAAAGATTTAGCATTAGAAGGAATGACAATGATGGTGGTAACCCACGAAATGGGCTTTGCAAGAGAAGTTGGAGATCGAATTCTTTTTATGGATGAAGGCAAAGTAGTAGAAGAAGCGAGCCCTGATCAACTATTCAACCATCCAAAGCACTCTCGTTTAAAAGAGTTTTTGAGTAAAGTACTTTAAAAAAGCGCCTTAGGCGCTTTTTTAGGTGGTCAGCTTTAAGCTGGTCAGGTGGTCAGCAAATATGCGACTTACGTCGCAGTGAACAATGAATATTGAACAATATAAATGCTAGATGAACAGTAGCTAAGGTTTAGAGTTCTAAAAAAACAGCCACTTTAGTGGCTAAAATGCTTTTGCTGACCACCTTAAACAGATTGTACATAAAAATAATTTGTAGTATGATAAATGTATTAAATTAATAACTACACATGGAGGGCATTATGACATTACATGAAAAATATAATCGTTTAAAGAAAATACTAAAAGAAGCAAGAAGTGGAGCAGTAGCTTATTCTGGAGGAGTGGATAGTACTTTTTTATTGACAGTTGCTTATGATGTGTTGGGGGATCAAGTTATAGGTGTTACGGCTCGCTCTTCTACATATCCTGAGAGAGAATATAATGAGGCAAAGAGCCATGCAGAAAAATTAGGGGTAAGACATATTACTATCGTATCTGAAGAGCTAGAAATTGAAGGTTTTTCTAAAAATCCAGTAAACCGCTGTTATTTTTGTAAGGCAGAGCTTTTCTCAAAGGTCAAGTCACAGGCTGATAAGTATGGTTTGAAGCATGTCTTTGATGGCTCTAATTTGGATGATACAAGTGATTATAGACCAGGAATGAAGGCAGCTAAGGAGCAAGGGGTTATTAGTCCTCTAAAGGAAGCAGGATTTACAAAAGACGATATTCGAAAACTATCTAAAGAGCTTGATGTACCTACTTGGGATAAACCTGCTTTTGCTTGCCTTTCCTCAAGATTTCCCTATGGAAAAGAAATTACTGCAGAAAAACTCTCTATGGTAGAAAAGGCAGAACAGTATCTCTTAGATATGGGATTTAGACAAATAAGAGTAAGACACCACGATGAAATCGCCCGCATCGAAGTAGAGCCAAATGAAAGAGCAAAGTTTTTTGACGTAAATAAGATGGACCAAATCGGAAATGAATTTAGAAAAATTGGTTTTAAATACGTAACACTTGATATTTTAGGATATCGAACTGGAAGCATGAACGAAGTCCTTTCAGAAGAAGACAAATTATAGCCACCAGCCACCAGCATTAGCTACCTTCGGTAGCTTTAAGAGACCCCAGAGAAATACCCAGAGCTGATAGCTGGCCGCTGACCCAAGAGAAATACCCAGAACTAATGGCTGGCTGCTGGTCGCTGATACCTGACCTAAAAGGAGTGACCCGAGAGAAAGGGCTGACCCAAGAGGAATACCACAGAGGAGAATGTTATGAGTGAAGAGTCTTTAAGAAATTTATTGGAAGATATTAAGTCGGATAAAGTAAGTATCGATGAGGCCATAGAAAGCTTAAGGCAATTGCCTTATAAGGACCTAGGCTTTGCAAAGGTAGATCATCATCGTGAATTAAGACAAGGTTATCCTGAAGTGATCTACTGTGCAGGAAAGACGCCAGAGCAGGTTCAAAGCATTGTGGAGGCTATGATTTCAAGAGGAAGCAATATTATCGGCACAAGGGCTGATGAAACCATGTTTAATGTAGTCAAAGAAATTTGCGATAAAGCCATTTACCATAAGTCCTGCAAGATGATTACAATTGAAAACCATAAGATTACTCTAACAAATTCCTATATTGCCGTAGTAACTGGGGGTACATCGGATATCCCAGTCGCTGAAGAAGCAGCTATAACCGCAGAAATCTTAGGAAATAAAGTGGAAAGAGTCTATGATGTAGGAGTAGCAGGGATACACAGATTATTTGATAAATTAGACATTATTACTGGCGCAAAGGTAGTCATCGCTGTAGCAGGCATGGAAGGTGCACTGGCAAGCGTATTAGGAGGTTTAGTATCCAAGCCTGTTTTAGCTGTTCCAACTAGTGTTGGTTATGGTGCTAATTTTGGCGGATTAGCCGCACTTTTAGCCATGTTAAACAGTTGTGCCAGCGGGACAGCTGTAGTCAATATCGACAATGGCTTTGGCGCAGGATATATGGCAAGTATAATCAATCAATTATAATTTTAAATAGACATTATTTAGTATTGACAAAATTTGCTGTAATATGATATATTTTAATCAATCCATATGAAACCAAGAAGGTTTCTCATAGTTAGAGTAATACATCAACACAAGATATTTTTATTTTTGATTTAAAGACCATGAAGGTTAAGCTGCAATTGAATGCAGTGCTTTTGTGGTCTTTTCTTGTCGGGCAAAACCCGCATAGCGAGTTTTGCCCAGGGTTCTATACACTAACAAAGGGGGATAATATTTTGAAAAAAGGTTTAATCAGTGTAATATTAATTACAATCATGGTACTCAGTTTACTTGTAGGATGTTCTAGCCAACAAACGAATGCTAAGAAAGATGAAAACAATGAAAAAGAAGTAAAAAAAGATTCTATAGTCATGGCTATAGGTTCAGAGCCTGATGGAGGATTCGATCCAGTTATTGGCTGGGGAAGGTACGGTAGCCCATTGATTCAAAGTACTCTTGTAGAAACAAATGCAGATATGAAAATTGTAGGGGATTTAGCTAAAGATTATACCGTTAGTGAAGACGGCTTAACCCTTACTTTTAATCTTAGGGATGATGCTTATTTTACAGATGGAGAGCAAGTTACAGCAAATGATGTAGTCTTTACTTATGAAAGTTCAAAGACAAGTAATTCTATTGTGGATTTTACTGTATTAGATAAAATTTCTGCAAAAGATGATTTTACAGTAGAAATGAAATTAAAAAAACCAGAATCTACATTTATTTATAGCATTGCAAAGACAGGTATTGTTCCAGAACACGCTTATTCTAAAACTTATGGAGACAATCCTATAGGAAGTGGACCTTTTAAATTTGTTCAATGGGACAAAGGACAACAACTAGTCCTTGAAGCCAATGAAGATTACTATGGCACTGTTCCTGAAATGAAAAAAGTAACGGTTTTATTCATGACAGAAGACACAGCATTAGTAGCTGCAAAAGCTGGTCAGCTAGATGTAGCTATGACTGTACCAAGTCTTGCTACAGACGAAATCAAAGGTATGACCATATATAAGGCAGCTACCATCGATAATAGAGGACTTACACTTCCCGTAGTTCCTGCTGAAGGCAAAAAAACAGAAGGCGGTTACCCAATAGGCAATAATGTCACTTCTGATATTGCCATTCGAAAAGCATTGTCTTATGGCATTAACCGAGAAAAATTAGTAGACGAAGTTTTAAATGGATACGGTACTCCTGCGTATACAGAGTCTGATGGTATGCCATGGTTTAATGAAGAATCAAAAATTAAATACGATGTAGAAAAAGCAAAAAAAATATTAGAAGAAGCTGGGTGGGTCGATAAAGACAATGACGGCATTCGAGAAAAAGGAGATCAAAAAGCAGAATTTAATCTTATTTACTCTTCTGGTGATTCTGTAAGACAAGGTCTTGCTTTAGCAGCTACTGCTCAGGCAAAGGAATTAGGCATTTCTATTATAGTAGAAGGCATGAGTTGGGATGAAATTGATAAGAGAATGTATGAAGATGCTGTACTAATGGGATGGGGAGATCAAAACCCTATGGAAACATATCTATTGTATCACAGCAGCAATAAAGGACAACCAAACTACTATAATCCAGAGAATTTTGATAATCCTATTGTAGACAAATACTTAGAAGAAGCTTTGAAAACATCAGATCAAGAAAAGGCAAACGAATTATGGAAAAAGGTACAGTGGGACGGAAAAACAGGAACATCTGCTTTAGGCGAGGCACCTTGGGTTTGGCTTGTAAATGTTGATCACTTATATTATATAAGAGAAGGCCTTGACGTAGGAGAACAAAAAATACATCCTCACGGTCATGCTTGGCCATTGGTGGCAAATTTAAGAGATTGGAAATGGACAGAATAAAATAGATTGGATGAACAGTATGAACATAACCCATTACATCATTAAAAACTTTATGAAAATGATTTTGCTTATTGTATTAGTTTCGGTTGTAACTTTTACTTTAGCAGTAAATTCACCTATTGACCCTATAAGACAGTACATAGGAACGGGAACCGTAACTGATGAGCAAAGAGATTCTATTGAAGAGTATTGGGGGGTAAATGATACAAAGGTGGAGAGATTTGTAAAATGGTCTACAAATCTCCTCCACGGAGATTTTGGAGATTCCATTATCTTTCGAAAAGGGGTATTAAGTGTAATATGGGAGAAGGCCGGAAGCTCCCTCTTCTTAATGTTAAGCACATTTACTTTAACAGGGATCTTAGGATATGTAATAGGATTATTTATGGGGAGATTTCGTGATTCTATAGGAGATCGAATATTAAAATCCATATGTATAACCTTTTCTGCTACACCTACCTTTTGGGTAGGTATGCTCATGTTGATTATATTTTCTGTAAAGCTAGGGATTTTTCCTATTGGATTTAGTATGCCTGTAGGTGTTAGTGCTGATGAAGTCCGTATATTTGATAAAATTTATCATACGATTCTCCCAGCTCTTACCCTAACCTTAGTATTTATCCCTAATATAGCACTGCATACTAGAAGCAAAGTCATTGAAGTTTTAGAAAGTGATTATGTACTATTTGCAAGGGCTAGAGGAGAAAGCCAAAAATCGATTATGAAAAACCATGTCATAAAGAATACAGTCCTTCCTGCAATTACCATTCAATTCGGTTCCTTTAGTGAAATATTTGGAGGGAGTGTTTTGGCAGAAAATGTATTTTCCTATCCGGGGTTAGGCACTACTATTGTAGCAGCAGGTCTAGGCGGAGATATTCCCTTATTGCTTGGCATCACAATTATTATTTCCATATTCGTTTTTGTTGGTAATTTTATAGCAGATCTTCTCCACATATTTATTAATCCAATGATTCGAGAGGAGGAGATATAGATGAATAGGCGAAAGAAAAGTAAAATTATTCTAATGGTTTATTCTAATGGTTATAGTAGCTTTTGTGTTATTAATCATGATTTCAGGCTCAATGATAACGGATGAAATGTTAGCCCCTGATTTTTCACAAAAGAATCAACTGCCTTCTCTAAAGCATTTGTTTGGAACAGATTGGTTGGGAAGAGATATGTTTTTGCGAACGATCAAAGGATTACAAAACAGCATTATTATCGGTTCTATAGCTTCTATAATAAGTTCAATCATCGCTTTAATCGTAGGAGGCTTAGCTGGAACCATGCCTAAATGGGTAGATCATATCGTTCGAATTTCCATCGATTTGGTAATGGGTATTCCTCACTTAATTCTTATCATTTTAATTTCAGTACTTGCAGGCCGAGGGGTGAGAGGATTGCTCATAGGAATAGCCTTGACCCACTGGACATCCTTAGCACGAATTGTGCGAAGTGAAGTCCTTCAAGTTCGTAATGACCACTATGTATTGATATCGAGAAGGTTTGGAAAGAGCAATTTTTATATTTTTAAAGAGCATATGATACCTATTGTCTTACCTCAGTATATTATTGGATTAGTGTTGACTTTTCCCCATGCAATCCTTCACGAAGCAGCTGTGACTTTCTTAGGATTTGGATTATCTCCTGAGGCACCAGCAATTGGTATTATTCTATCTGAAAGTATGAAGTATTTAGTTAATGGAGTATGGCATTTGGCTTTTTTTCCAGGTTTGTCTTTAGTATTATTAGTACTTTTAATAAACAAATTAGGGGATAATTTATCCCTACTCTTAAATCCTCATTTAGCTCGTGAATAAGAAAAATAATAGAATGGAAGGATCCTATGAAAAGACCATTACTTGAAATAAATAATTTATCTGTTGGATTTAAAATCAACGGATCAAAACAAAAGCAAAGTTGGGCTGTTAATGACTTATCTATAAGAGCCTATCCAGGTGAAATACTCACTATTGTAGGGGCTAGTGGCAGTGGAAAGAGCGTTTTAGCAAGTGCTATCTTAGGATTATTACCGGGTAATGCCATATCAAGTGGAGAAATTATTTACGATGGAAAAAATGTAGATAAAAAATTACTTGATGAACTTAGAGGCGAAGAAATCACATTTATTCCACAGAGCATTTCTTCCTTAGATCCATTGGTAAAAGTAGGAAAGCAAGTAAGAAATTTTGCCTCAGATGACGAAACCATAAAAAAACAGAGAAAAATCTTTAAAGAATTTGGATTGAACAGAAGCGTGGAAAAGTCATACCCTTTTCAGTTGTCGGGAGGAATGGCTCGAAGAGTGCTTATCTCGACAACAATGATGAAAAATCCTAGGTTGATTATAGCGGATGAACCAACGCCAGGCCTAGATATTCAATCCGCTAAGAAAACCATGGATTATTTTAAAAGTTTCGCAAAGAAAGATAAAGCCGTCATATTGATTACCCACGATATCGATTTGGCCATTCATTACTCAGATAAATTAGCTATTTTCTATGGAGGAGAAATTGTTGAAATAACAAAGGCAAGGTATTTTCACCATGGAATCCAATATCTAAAACATCCTTATACGAGAGCATTATATAGATCACTTCCAACAAACGGTTTTAAGCCTATACCAGGTTCTCAACCAATTCCTGATAAAGAGAATCAAGGTTGTATATTTAGGGATCGATGTGAGTGCAAGGAGCAAATCTGTGATCATAGCGTAAATACTCAAAAATTTGAAGATGAAATGGTGAGATGTAATGTCGATTTTGCAGGCAAAAAATATAAGCTTTCAGTATAAAAAAGATAGAATGATTTTAGAAGATGTCAACTTTAGCGTAAACTGTGGGGAGAGGGTAGGTTTAGTAGCTAAGAGTGGTTATGGAAAAAGCACCCTTGCAAAAATTCTAGCTGGACATTTAACGCAGACAAAGGGGACTATTTCTATAGATGAAAAAGCTATTGAAAAAAAAGGTTTTTACCCTGTACAGTTAATCTATCAACACCCTGAAAAATCCATAAATCCCAAGTGGAAAATGAAAAGAGCCTTAAAGGAAAACGGAGACATTGATATTAATTTACTAGAAATTTTAGGGATTAAAGATATTTGGATGGATCGTTATCCAAATGAGCTTTCGGGAGGAGAATTGCAGAGAATAGCGATTGCAAGATCTATTACAAAAGATACAAAATTTTTAATAGCAGATGAAATCACTGCCATGTTAGACGGTATTACACAAGCCCAAATATGGCAAGCATTAATGAAAATTGCAGAAGAAAATCATATAGGCATGGCCATAATCACACACAATAAGGCTCTAGCAGAGCAGATTTGTACACGAATTGTATATTTGGAAGAAATCAATAAAAGATAGCCACCAGTAAAAGATAGCATCCAGCGGCCAGCCGCCAGTAAAAGATAACTATCTCTTAGTAGCTAAAAAGACTTCAGAGGAAGGACTCTACTAAAATGTGACCCTAGAGGAATCCTCAAAACTGATGGCTGGCCGCCGACCCTAAAGGAATCCCCTAGACTAGTGGCTGATAGCTAAAACGCAGTAGGAGCTCTTTTTATGTAAAACTTAGAACATAGAGCTTACAGCCTAGAACATAGATGGTGTGCATTACGCCAATCTAAAAATCCTTCTCCTAATCCTCTAAGCAATAGTTCACCTGTGCCAATATTTGTCGCCAAAGGTATTTCATATACATCACTTAGTCGAATTAATGCGCTTACATCTGGTTCATGGGGTTGTGGAGTTAGAGGATCTCTTAAAAAAATCACCATATCTATTTTATCTTCCGATACGAAAGCGCCTATTTGTTGATCCCCACCAAGTGGCCCAGATTTAAAACGAGTTACTTTTAAACCTGTTTCCTCTATTATTCTCTTTCCAGTTGTTCCTGTTGCATATAAATTGTGATTTTTTAAAATATTTCTGTAAGCAAGTGCTAGTTTAATCATATCATCTTTTTTCTTATCATGTGCAATCAGTGCAATATTCAATCAGATCACTCCATTTCTTAGCTGTTAAGAATATATTATCATTAATTTTTTACAAGGTACACGAGAACTTTATTGTAATGGTTTTCTATTTAACGATAAAATTCCATAAAATATTAACTGTACATAAAATGTGATAATATATATCGTTGTTTTTATTTCTGTTTCATAAGTGATTAAAATAATCTGATTCTATATATAAAACTTTAGAAATAAAATATATAAAATGGGAATTAATATATATAATATACTAAATTGGGTAAAATACTATTGTAATCGTAATTTTAATCTTATAACTGAAAAGGAGATTTGTGTGATGAAGATTGGAAGATTAATAATTCAAATTATTGTATCTGCTATTGCCATAGCTATTGCAGCATTTTTTACTCCAGGAATGTCTATTCAAGGTGGAATATGGACCTTGATTGTAGCAGCTATCGTTATAGGTGTACTAGATTGGCTTATTTCTAGATTTACATCTATCAGTGCATCCCCATTCGGTAGAGGATTTATTGGGTTTATCGTTGCTGCAATTGTATTATATGTAACTGGATTGATTGTAGATGGATTTAATGTATCATTTATAGGTGCCATAATAGGTGCATTAGTATTAGGAATCGTAGATGCAATAATACCCGGAGATCAAGTATTGGATAATAAGTAGAAGTTGTACGATAAACTAAAAAACATCGAGCAAGGGCGTTTGTCTTTACTTGGTGTTTTTTTTATTAAGGTGGTCAGGTGGTCAGGTGGTCAGGTGATAAGCAAAACCGCAAAAGAAAAAAGCGTAAAGTTTCCTTTTACCTTTCCACTTTCTGCTTTATAATTTAAGAAGGGAACAAATTAAGGGAATAATCGTCTAATACAAGAGGGATAAGGAGTGAGGGAAATGGATGTTTTGGAACAAGAGTTAATTAGTAAGTCTAAAAAAGGAGATTTCCTTGCCTTTGAAATATTAATAAATAAATACTCAAAGCAAGTTTTTAATATACTTCTACGCCTTCTAGGTAATCGGGAAGACGCAGAGGATGTGTCTCAGGAGGTTTTTGTCAAGGTATATAAAAAATTACACACTTATAAGGGAAATAGCCAGTTTTACACTTGGCTTTTCCGCATTGCTATTAATGCAGGCAAAGATCATTTGAAGAAAAAGAAATGGGAGTACCCTTTAGAAACTCTTGGTGAAGATCGATTTTCATTTCCTCAAGGCCACAGTGTAGGTCCAGAGGCAACTGTAATAAATAAGGAAAAAAAAGAACTGATTTTAAGAGCGTTAATGGAATTAAAACTAGAACAGCGAGTAATTATTATACTTAGAGATATTCAAGGTTTTTCCTATGAAGAAATCAGTCGAATTTTGGGGATTTCTATAGGCACAGTCAAATCTCGTATTAGTCGAACAAGAAAAACGCTAAAAGAAAAGTTAATAAACAAACCTTATGGTTTGGGAAAGGATGAATAAAAATGGACTGCAAACAATTTGAAGAAAAAATAGATGATTATATAGACGAACTCCTTTCCTTAGAAGAAATCATTGAAATTGAAAGACACTTAGAACAATGTGAAAAGTGTCAAAATAATTACATAGAAATAAAGGACATTGTGGGTACTATAAAATCAATAAATCTAGAAAAAGTACCTGAAGATTTTTCCCAGAATGTTATAAAGCAAATAGAAACCAGAAAGAAGGGAAATAAAATGAAGAGATTTTTACCTTACGTAGCTGTTTTTATCGTAGGTGTTTTGATTACAAGTCTATTATTTAAGTCTCCCCTTAGTAATTTTTATATGTCTGAAGGCACATCTTTCGGTGAAGATTCTACTATGGACTCTCGTGTCGTTTTAGATTCCGTTTCTCCTCAAAATGGTGCTACAGATTTTGAAAATAATCAGTCGGCAGGGATTGAGATGGCAAAAGAATCTAGTGAAAAGTCATCTACAGTAGTTAAAGATGAGGTTTTTGATATCGATAAAATTATATATCAAGGTACTCTTAGCCTGGACGTGGAGGATGCCAATAAGGCTATGGAAGGAATTAAAGATTATGTAAAGGCAAATGGTGGTTTTATTGAGAGTTCCGATAATTATAATGGCAACCAGACCGATTCTGAACTTTATATGAGCCATTCATATTTGACCATTCGTGTTCCTGCTGAAAAATTTAATGAAGTAATAGACAAACTAAAACAATTTGGAGAAGAGACTAGTACAAATATTAGCAGTACAAATGTTTCTACTGAGTACAGAGATATTCAAAGCGAAAAAGAATCTTTAGAAATTCAACAAGATAGGCTAGTAGACTATTTGAAAAAAGCAGAAAAAATAGAAGATATGCTGACTATTGAGACAGAGCTCAGTAGAGTTCGAATAGAGCTCAATAGAATCAATACACAATTAGACAATTACGACCGAATGATAAATTATTCGACTATAACGGTAAATCTTAGAGAAACAGGAACCTTGACCACTACCGTAAAATCCCCCTTTGGGAAATTATTAGAGAATATCGGTAAAGGATTTATCCAATCTATTAATCTGCTCTTACAGCTAATTCATTTTGTAATTGTATTCATAGCAAGGATGATCCCCTTTGCCATCATACTCCTTCCGGTAGCTTGGTTTGTGAGGAAGAAGTGGAAGAAATAAGGTGGTTTGTCGTAGGTTGCGGGCTTGTAGCTCCCTATGGTCGCTACAAACCTCGCCAACCTTGACACGGGTAATACCAATTGATTTCTCTCACCCTTCAGGCGAGACAAATCCACAGGTGGTCAGGTGGTCATCAAAACCAATAAGCCACCAATGGTGGCATGGTTTTGATGACCATTTAAAACTTGCAAGTCAGATGAAGTTGGTTAAAAATGCTAATTCCCAGTGAATTAGCATTTTTCCACTTTCCACTTTCCACGTTACTTTTGGAAGAGAAATTGTTATAATCTACTAAGTGGTCTATTATCCTGTTTGAATAAACGAGATCAATTTTGACGACCATAGTATTAAGATTGAGGTGGTAATATTGAAGGAAACAATGGTTATTATTGACGGCAATAGTCTTATGTATAGAACTTTTTATGGAATACGCCCTATGACTAGCAAAAGAGGGGTGCCTACAAATGCTGTATATGGATTTGCAAATATTCTTTTGAATATATTAGAAAAGCATCAGCCACATTATGTAGGGGTAGCTTTTGACGAGAAGAAGCCTACTATTAGACACGAAAAATTTGATGATTATAAAGCAGGTCGCTTAAAAATGCCTGAAGACTTGGTAACTCAGCTGCCGCTTATTCATGAAATGCTGGACAAGTTAAACATTAGGAGAATATCTTTAGAAGGTTTTGAAGCAGATGATTTAATAGGGACCATAGCAAAAACCTATTCTGCAGAGGGAATTGAGGTAAAAATTCTCACCGGAGACCGAGATGCCTTTCAATTAGTAGATAACAATATCAATGTACTGTTTACAAAAAAAGGCATTAGCGATGTAGATATCATAAATGAAGAGGCAATTGAAAAACTCTATGGTGAAGGTATTACGCCAAAAGCCCTTATTGAGGTCAAAGCTTTAATGGGTGATAAATCAGATAATATTCCTGGAGTAGCTGGTGTAGGGGAAAAGACTGCTATTAAGCTTGTACAACAATATAAAAACTTAGAAACAATCTATGAGAATATCCATGAGCAAAAGGGTAAGTTAAAGGAAAGATTAGAAAATGATAAAGAAAATGCTTTCTTAAGCAGACAATTAGGTACCATTATTACTAATGTGCCAGTAGATTTTGAATTAAATGAATTTTCAACGAATGAATACAAAACAAAGGAAGCTACAAACTTCTTTATGGAATTAGATATTATGTCTATTTCAAAGAGATTAGGAAATATAGATGAAGCCAAAGAAGAAAACACAATTGAGTCCTCTAAGGATGTTATTGACGCACTAGATCAATCTACTATGGATTCTATTTTAGAAAAGGCTAAGTCAGCAGGTCAAATCTTTATGACTTGGTATATCTCTAGTCATATGTACAATGAAAGAGTATTACATGGACTGGCCATTGGCATAAAAAAAGAAATCTTCTTTCTTCAGGACAATATAGATAAAAATGACTTTATCTTATTTTTTAAAGAGCTTATGGAAAATGAAGAGATTAAAAAGATTGGTCATAATTTTAAAGACCTTATGGTTTACTGTATGCAAAAAAACATCTCTTTAATAAATGCAGACTTTGATACCTATATTGCGGCATATTTATTAGAGCCATCTGATAGCAGATATAATATAGATGACTTAGCTCAAAAATACCTAGATGTAAATATGAAGAGCAGAGAAGAAGTAGTAGGTAAGAAAAAAAATCAAATCTCTTTTTTAGATATGGATGAAGATAAAAAAGGACTTTTAATTGACAATCTAGAGGCTCTTTATCTTTTACAACCTATCTTTCAAGAAAAAATGGAAGAACTTAATATGGAGCATTTATATAAAGATATTGAAATGCCTTTAGTCGAAGTGCTGTCTTCTTTTGAGTATCAAGGGTTTAAAATTGACGTAGATGGGTTAAATGAATTAGATATTCAATTTGATAAAGAATTAGAGCGCTTGACAAAGGGTATTTACGGTTTGTCAGGTCGGGAGTTTAATATCAATTCACCAAAACAATTAGGAGAAATTCTCTTTGAAGAGTTAAAATTGCCTGTTATTAAAAAGACCAAGACAGGTTACTCTACGAATGCGGAAGTCTTAGAAAAATTAAAGGGAGATCATCCTATTATTGAAAAGATATTAGAATATCGCACTATAGCCAAATTAAGTTCTACCTATATTAAAGGATTTAAGGGAATCATCGATAAAGAACATCATAAATTGTATTCTTCTTTCCATCAGACTATAACCACTACGGGAAGAATAAGCAGTTCTGAGCCTAATCTGCAAAATATTCCAGTGAAGATTGAAATCGGCAGACAAATAAGAAAAATATTCATACCTTCATCAAAAGACAATGTCCTTGTAGATGCAGATTATTCCCAAATTGAGCTTAGAATTTTAGCTCATATTTCTGGAGATGAAACGTTAATTGATTCCTTTAAGAAGGGCGAAGATATTCACAGAAGAACGGCATCAGAAATCTTTAATGTCCCTCTAGAAGAAGTGACTAGTCTTCAAAGAAGTCACGCCAAAGCTATTAACTTTGGACTTATCTATGGAAAACAAGCTTTTGGATTATCACAAGACATTCATGTTACAAGAAAAGAAGCTCAAGAGTATATTGATATGTACTTTGGACGATATCCAAAAGTGGAAAAATACATGAAAGATATTGTGGTAGAGGCAAAGGAAAAAGGGTATGTGACCTCAATATTTGGCAGGAGAAGGTATATTCCAGAAATTAATTCAAGAAATAAAGTTATTGCCAATGCAGGAGAGCGATTAGCTTTAAATACACCTATTCAAGGTAGCGCTGCAGATGTAATAAAAATTGCCATGGTTCGAGTATACAATGAATTTAACAAAAGAGGTTTAAGATCTAAGCTGATTTTACAGGTTCACGATGAGCTTATTGTGGATACAAAAAGGGATGAAATTGATGTGGTAAAAGAAATTATAAAGTCAGAGATGGAAAACGCTGCTGAGCTAGCAGTACCGCTAACGGTAGATATTAATATTGGAGAGAATTGGTACGAATCTAAGTGAGGTCATAATATGAAAGCAATTGAGATTGGAGAAAATGAAGCTGGTCAGCGATTAGACCGATTTTTGTTAAAGTATATGAATAAAGCCTCTAAGGGATTTATTGAAAAAATGATCCGAAAGAAGCGAATAAAAGTAAATAAAGGAAAAGCTCAGCCGAATTACTCTCTGCAAGTAGGAGACGAAGTGCAATTGTATTTAGCTGAGGAAACCGTTGAGAAGTTTACACAAGAAAAATCCATAGATAAAGTATCTAAAAACATCAATATTCTTTACGAAGACGATAAAATCTTAGTATTAAACAAAAGCTCAAATACATTAACTCACGGAGAGGGAAACTCCCTTGTTAATCGAGCTATTACGTATCTCATTCACAGTGGCTCCTACAATCCAAAGGATGAAAAGACCTTTGTCCCTGCGAGCTGCAATAGACTAGACCGCAATACTTCAGGAATTGTCATAATAGGAAAGACTTACGATGGTTTAAAAGAAATCAATCAAAAAATTAAGGACAATCAAGTATCAAAGTATTATTTAACCCTAGTCAAAGGCGTAGTGACGAAGGCTCAAACATTAGAGGGGTATTGGATAAAAGAGGGGAACCAAGTCAAGATTACAAAGACTTCTTTAAATGACGAGGCAAAAAAAGTAATAACAAAAATAGAGCCTCTACATTCAAATGGGAAGGTAAGCTTACTACAAGTTGAATTAGTAACAGGAAGAACCCACCAAATAAGGGCTCACCTTAAATCCATCGGTCATCCTATTATAGGAGACCCTAAGTACGGAGATACAAAATGGAATAAAGAGTACGAGCTAAGCAATCAATTCCTACACGCCTATAAAATTATCATTTTAAACTACAACGAAAAAGAATCGCTCACTATTACAGCCCCACTGCCGAAGAAACTACAGGAATTTCTTAAAAGACAGTCCTTAGACCTTAGTTGTCCTTAGCACATAGCTACCGAAGGTAGCTTAAAAAGACCTAAGAGAAATACATGCAAGCTAGAGACTATTGACTAAAGACTAGCGACTGCTTTTCCGACTGAAAGGAGGAAAAACATGGGTTATTGGAATAGTAGAGGGCTCAGGGGGAGTACTTTAGAAGAGTTTATTAATATAACCAATGATGAATACATTAAAAAAAACTTAGCAGTCATTCAAAAAATCCCGACTTTAATAAAACCTGTAGAATTAGACCAAAACAAGGGGATTATAAAGAAAGCTTATTTCGAACAGAAGAGCACAGTAGATTATATGGGCAATGTTCAGGGGATACCAGTATGCTTTGATGCAAAGGAGACATCAAAGCAAAGCTTGCCCATATCCAATATTCATCGCCATCAAATGCTGTTCATGGAGAAATTTGAAAAGCAAAATGGAATCTCTTTTATTATTGTATACTTTTCTAGTAAGGATCAGTATTTTTTCATACCTTTTAAAGTCATTAAAAGATACTGGGACAATGCACAAAATGAAGGTCGAAAATCTATTCCCTATAAAGAGTGCCTTGAAAAATATGAAATTAAAAAGAAAGGACTATTTTTAGTCCATTATTTAGAAGCATTGAATACATACCTAGGTGAAATGAGCAATGTCTAGGGCCAATCCTTTAGGGTCTTGTTTTACGATCTAAGTTCTATGTAAATGCTTTTGTCACCTCTAGTGAAGAGCATAGAGCTAAATATTTAATATGGAACAAGATCCTTTCTTCAGGATATAAGTAGTCTCAGAGGTGACTTAATACTTAGAACTTACAACGTAGAACTTACGACTTAATTGGGGGGAATAATTATCAATGAAAGAAATAATAATATATACAGACGGTGGTTGTAGAGGGAACGATTCTTCTAAGGATAATGTAGGTGGTTTAGGGATTGTCCTTTTATACCCAGCAAAAAATATCGTAAAAGAATACAAAGAAGGTTTTTATAATACGACAAATAATAAAATGGAGTTATTAGCTGTTATAAAAGCTCTTCAAATGCTAAAAGAGAGATGTAAAGTTACCTTATACAGCGACTCAGCCTATGTAGTAAATGCCTTCAAACAAGGATGGATTGAAGGGTGGAAGAAAAAAGGCTGGACTAGGGGGAAAAGCGGTGAGCTGAAGAACAAAGAACTCTGGATAGAGCTAGACCAGCTGTCTAAAAAGCATGATTTTACCATAGAAAAAGTAAAAGGGCACGCCAATGATAAGTACAATAACAGAGCAGATGAATTAGTAAATCAGGCTATGGACGCGTTATAGCTAAAAGAAGTTACTAGATCTTAGTCCCTAGACCTTTAGCTACCGAAGGTAGCTGTAAAGACCCAAAAGGAATACATTCAAGTTAGCGACTAAAGACTAGTGACTGCATTTAAAGCTAGCGACTAAAACGGGGTGAAAGTTATGGAACAATGTATTACGATAACAGTTCAAGATAAGCAATACCAAGTGAATAATGGAACGCCTGTAGCAGAGTTCATTCAAAGATTAGATTCAAATAATCCTATTATGGGTGTTAGCATTGATAATAGGGTACAGGATCTAAATTTTTTATTAACTAAAGATTGTAAACTAGACTTAATCGATTTAAGTTCTCCTCTTGGTGTAAAAATATATGAAAAGAGCTTGCTTTTTGTATTGATTAAAGCAGCTAAAATTGTTTTGCCACAAGAGGAATTATCTATTGAGCACTCTTTAGGGGGTGGGATTTATTGTCAATTTAAAGGCAATAAAAGGTTAAAAAAATACGAAGTAGATAAAATAGCCAGTATTGTTGACAAAATTATAAAGGCCGATCTTCCCATCAATAGAGTAACATGTAATAAAGAAGAGGCCATAAAAAAATTACCTCAAAAGAAAGATCTTTTTGAGTATATTAATGGAAACCATATTTGCATTTATGAATTAGATGGTCTTTATGGCTACTTTAATGGATATATGTTACCGAGCACTGGATATTTAAAACAGTTCTACTTAAGATATTATTATCCAGGTTTTGTACTCCTTTATCCTAAAACAAATAATCAAAAAGTAGTAAAATTTGAAGATCAAAAGAAGTTGTTTCACGTTTTTTCCGACTATCAAAAATGGTGTAAATTTTTAGATGTTCAAGACGTAGTTTCTCTAAATCGAAAAATTGCAGATAATGATATAGTAGAACTGATTCGAGTAGCAGAAGCTAGGCATGCAAGAGATTTAATGAATATCTCCAATGAAATTGCATCAAATCCGGATAGAGCTAAGTTAATTGTCTTAGCAGGACCCTCATCTGCAGGGAAAACAACTACATCTAAAAGACTTGCAACTAATCTAATGGTTCATGGTTTAAGACCAGTGACTATTGAATTAGATAATTACTTTTTAGATCGGGATAAGACTCCAAAAAACAGCAGGGGAGAATATGATTTTGACAGCATCAATGCCCTCGATATTGAGCTCTTCAACGAAAATCTACTACAATTATTAGAGTACAAGGAAGTAGAAATACCAAAGTATAATTTTATTACAGGTAAGAGGGAAAGAGGATCAAAAATTAAGATTGCCAAAGATAACCCAATTATCGTAGAAGGAATTCATGGTCTCAATGAAAAATTAACGCACTATATTCCAAAAGAAAATAAGTATAAAATCTATCTCAATGCCTTAACTCATCTAAATATTGACTCCTATAATCGAATACCTACTACAGATATTCGTCTTATTAGGAGATTGATTAGAGATTATAATACAAGAGGTCATAATGGGGAAAGCACTTTAACTATGTGGCGCTCCGTCCGAGAGGGAGAAGAAATAAATATCTTTCCATATGGGGAAGAAGCAGATTATATTTTTAATTCCGCTTTATTATATGAAATATCTGTTATGAGAAATTATGCATTGCCTATTTTAAAAGAAGTTAGGGAAGATAGTCCAATGTATATTCATGCTGAAAGAATAATCGGCTTCCTAGAACTTTTCTTACCGATAGATAATACAAGTAAAATTTTAGGAAATTCAATAATTAGGGAATTTATAGGTGGAAGCGTTTATGATTGAGCAAGTCTAGGGTCAGTTCTTTGAGGTCGGCTCTAAGTTGTAAGTTCTATGTATTTGCCACCCGAAGGTGGCTTATTTATTCTAAATTCTATGCAAGTTCTAAATAATTAAGTCACCTTTGGTGACTAAAATGCCTTTACTTACAACTTACTTCATATTCATGTGCTGTACAGAGTCTGTAACAGTATCAAATGCTTTGTTGACGGCTTTTTTTACTTTTCGTCTTGTTTTATTGTTTTGCATTGATTTTACAATCACTGCTCCAGCTACAGCTGTCATAGTACTGATCATAGCATTCCTTGTGGTTTTGTTCATGTTTTTTTGCCACCCTTCCTTCGTATTTTATACTCATTTTATAGTTCGGTTTTATCTTTTGCAGTATTGTATAAATTAATCAGGTATTTTCTGAAAATTGTTAGGAAGATTACTAGAATTTATAAATACAGTAATGATAATATAGAGCTTAAATTAATTTTTTTGTTTAATAATAAAAATGATAAAAATTTTGTATTCTCGTGCTTTTGGAGCCTTAAGAGAGAAATATGAAGAATTGGTATGGGAACAATTATCCATATATTATGGTATAATGAACTTATATATAATTCGGGGGTGTTTTTATTGAATAAGAAAGAATTGAGAAAAAAAGTTTTAGAGGCGAGGGATCGAATAAGTGATGAAGAGTTAAATCGCCGTAGTAAAGTGATACTTGAAAAAGTTAAGGAAATAGACGAGTTTAAAAAAAGCAAAACAATCATGATTTACGTTAGTTATGGTAAAGAAATCAATACTCATGATTTTATATCTGAGTGTATTTCAATGGGGAAAAATGTAATTACACCAATATGCAGATATAGTGATCGAACTTTAATTTTAGGAAAAACGAAGTCGTTTCCAGAAGGTTTTAATATGACTAAATATGGGATTTTAGAACTAGAACCTAATAAATGTGAACAGGTTGATGCAAAAGATATTGATTTAATCATTATGCCAGGAGTGGCTTTTACTAAACAAGGTGATCGAATGGGTTATGGAGGGGGATACTATGACAAGTTATTGTCAAAGGCATCAGATAAGTTAGTAACAATCGCTCCTGTTCTACAAGAATTTATCTTTGATGAAATACCGATAGAAGCTCACGATATTCCCATGGATTATGTGGTTACAGACGAAGATGTATTTAAAATAATTTAAATATTTTAGTTGTATATACAAGTTGGAATGGATTTGTTATAATAAGGTATATATATATTATTAATAAAATCACAATAGCATTAATGAATTTCACTTGTATATCATGAGAAGTCTTGCTTCGTCTTTGTCCAATACACGTTATTAAGAGTAATAAGGAGTCTTTGGCTAGAGTATAAAGACAAAAGCTGTTATATTAGAATTGTGATGCCTTACTAAAAGAATGCAAGGGCATAAGATAAGAGCAAATGACTGAAGAATATATTTTAGACGTCTAGATAGGATCAGAGTGAATTGTATAATGCTTTCGAGTAGACTTTTGTGCTCATAAGATTATTATGTTATATAAAGACAGAGGGAGAGTCAGATGCGAGAGCCAATTTATATTGTTATAGCTGAAGATTTAAAGAAGATGATTAATAGTGGAGAACTTGAGCCGGGTGATTCTATTTGTTCCGAAAATATGCTTTCTGAACAATATAATGTATCAAGAATGACTGTTCGCAAGAGTTTGACTTTACTATCTTCTGAAGGCTATATTTACTCTGTGCCTGGAAAAGGAAACTATGTAAGTGTGCCAAATCAAGATAAGTATATTCTGTATTTTAATGAAATGAAATCCATTGAGGGTAGCGTAGATGAGACAAAGTTACTAGATGTCAATGTTATTAAGCCAACAATGGAAACTATGTATAATATGAAGGCATTTGAAAATAAAAGACTTATACTAGTGCGCAGACTAATGTATATTGATACAAAACCTGTAGCGTATGATTTAAAATATATTCCCTACTATAGGGGGATGCCTGTAGTAGAAAAAGAAATTAACTATGCTACATTTCCTGAGTTAGTTGCCCAAAAAAAATCTCTTTTTGCTATACGCAAAGAGTTGAAAATAAAAGCACAAAGAGCATCTAAAGATGTAGTAGATAATTTGAGAATAAATGATGGGGATCCCATCATGGCTATTGAACAAAAACTTTTAGACGATGAGGATAAAATTGTTGGTTGGGGAACTACTTATTTCTTAAGTGATTATTTCCAATTGCAAGCGATCTCTTCACTGTAGACAAAATAATTCCTGTGTATTACAATAAAACAAGGGTTCACATTATTTAGTAGAAAAGTTCTTCTTTTGGACTTTAGCTACTTCTTAAGTAATCTTATATGCAAGGTCAGATTTATGACTCAGGTCGTTTAACCTTAAGGCACTGGTGACTGGCAGGTGATCGCTGATGGCTAAAGTGTCGAAGGACTCTTTTTAGGAGGGAGATATGAATAATCTACTAGTAGTATGTGAGACCATTCAAGACGAAGTTACAAAGGTTTTGGAAAAAGTTGAATTTACTGGTGATATGGTGTGGATGAATGCGAGCTTACATAATGAACCTAGTCGACTAAGAAGTGAACTTCAAAAAGTTATCGATAATCATATAGGTTATGACAATGTTCTGTTAGGTTACGGTAATTGTGGCAATTCAATAGTTGGCTTAAAGGCAACTCATTCCAATATTGTCTTTCCAGTAACATCTGATTGCATATCTATGTTACTGTGTAATCGCAAGGATATTGATGATATTAGAAAGAATACATATTTTTTAACTAAAGGTTGGATTAATGGAGAGAAGAGCTTATTTGTAGAGTACAAGTATTGTCTAGAAAGATATGGAGAAAAAAGAGCTAAGCGAATTTTTAGTGCAATGCTTAAGCACTATGAAAATTTAATGCTTATTGATACAAATGCTTATGACATTGATTACTATGGTGATATAGCTCAAGATCTTGCTAAAAAGACAAGTTTACGTTTTGTAGTAGAAGAAGGCAGTCTATCCATTTTGGAAAAATTACTGTCTGAGAAATGGGATGAATCTTTTGAAATTATTAAGCCTGGAGAACAAATCATATATAAACATTTTGGCCAAATTGCAGTAGATGAAATGTCTCAAAGATTTTAAGAATTTATATTTGAGTTATAGTATATATTTTTCTTTAATAGACAACATAAGACTTGCATTTTAGGATGCAAGTTTTATGTTTTAATTAAGATATCTTTTTTAATGAACATGTTAATCTCTAAAGGTGAAATCTTTGCCCTGAAGCTTAACCATAGGGTACTGATAGCTGGTGGCAGGTAGATAAAGCGCAAAGGCGCTTTCTTATGGTTGACGGCAAAAAACCTTAAGGTTATAATTGAAAGGATAATTTGATTATCAAATTAATTTGATGGTGATAACTATGAAAAATATATACAGTATATTAAACGAGGCATTAGTAATCGTGTTTAATTTGGTTCTTAAGGCAGAAGAAAAATTCATAAGAAGCTTAGGCGTAAATCTATCGATTACAGAAATTCATACATTAGAGGCAATTGCTAGTGATGTAGAAAAACCTATGAGCGAAATAGCTTCTAGATTAAGTATTACTTTGGGAACGCTTACTACTTCTATTAACAATTTAGAAAAGAAGGGTTTTGTTAAACGTAAAAGAAGTGAAAAGGATCGAAGAGTAGTTATAGTAAACCTTACAGAGAAGGCTCATGATATCATGGAAAAACACACATCTTTTCATGAAAATATGGTACATGAAATTGTGACGGAATTAAACAAACAAGAAGAATATGCTTTAATGAAAGCTTTAAATAATCTGATTGATTATTTTACAAATAAATATGGAGAAGAATAGAGGTGTTACATGGCTATTCAAATTGTCACTGATAGCGCTAGTGATATTAGTGTTGATGAAGAGAAAAAATATAATATAAAGGTTGTACCTTTGACTGTCCATTTTGGATTAGAATCCTATAGAGATCGTGAAGAAATATCCCCTAGTCAATTTTATGAAAAGCTTGAATCCTTTGATGGCATTCCCAGCACTTCTCAGGTAACTCCAGCTGAGTTTATAGATATTTTTAAATCTATCATTCATTCTGGAGATGAAGTTATTGGTATTTTCATGTCCTCAAGTATGAGTGGAACGTATAATTCAGCGATGATAGCAAAAAATACTCTAGATAGCGATAAAATTAGCATTATTGATTCAAAAATGGTAACATTAGGAGAGGCTCTGATGGTTCACTATGCTGCTAAGATGGCTAAAGAAGGGAAGAGCAGAAAAGAAATTGTCAATAAAATAAATGATATGATTCCTAAGAACGAGACTCTTATGATTGTAGACACATTAGAGTACTTAAAAAAGGGTGGGAGATTATCATCAAGCCAAGCTCTCTTAGGTAGTATGCTAAACATAAAACCCATATTGACTTTTTCTAACGGAGAACTTGTAGCAAAAGATAAAGTAAGAGGGAAAAAAAAGGCATTAAATTGGGTGCGAAATTATTTGTCTAAAAATAGAGTAAGCCTCAAAGATAAGCCTGTATATATGCTTCATACAGGAGCGACAGAATACTTAGAAGATTTAAAAAAGATATTAGTAGAAGAATATGATGCAAATTATATCGTTGAATCCATTGTAGGTGCTGTAGTTGGAACACATGCAGGACCAGGAGCTATTGCTATGTCTTATGTTGATGAATAGTACGAAAGTGAATATACGGAGATGATATTTTGAAGAGCATTGGTATAATTGCGAATCCAAATTCAGGAAAAGACGTTCGAAGACTATACTCCTATGCTACTACAATCAGTAATCACGAAAAAGTCAACCTTATGGAGAGAATGATTCTAGGCGCTCAAGATTTAGGAGTAGAAAAAATATTTATAATGCCAGACAATAGCGAGATGGGATCCAATGCAAAATCGAGTTTGGAGCTAAATGGAGATTTAAAGGCAGATGTAGAGATACTAGACTTTAGAATAATGGGTACATATGAAGATACAATACAAGCGACAAATGAGTTTATAAAACTAGGAGTCCATTGTATCATTATACTAGGTGGGGATGGGACCAATAGATTAGTTGCAGCAAAAAATTCTAATATACCTATTATTCCCATATCTACTGGAACCAATAATGTTTATCCACGATTTTATGAAGGTACTACAGTAGGAATGGCTGCAGCAATTTTATGCGAATACGGTATGCAAGATGATTATATTATTCACGATAAGATTATTGAAGTCTACAAAAATGGAGAAATTATTGACTACGCCTTAATTGATGTAGCTATTACCAATCAAATATTTGTAGGAAATAGAGCAATAGAAAATATAAAGGATATTTCAGAACTAATTGTTTCTAGATCACATCCTGCTTCAATAGGATTTTCTTCTATTATCGGTGTTCAAGCACTCTCAACTTATTCGGATGATTTTGGATATCGCACTCGACTACATTGTGGTCGCAAAAAGGTATTGGCTCCTTTTACTGCTGGAAAAATGACTACTGTAGAATGTGAAACCCCTTCAAAGATGGAGTTAAATCAAATGTATGTGTCTAAGCCTACTCAAAAGGGTACCATTGCCTTAGATGGTGAAAGAATTCTACCTTTTGAAAGTGGAGAGCTTCTTGGCTTTGTTATTCGAAGAAAGGGTCCTTTAAGGATTGATGTAGAAGCTGCTTTAGAATATGGATTGAAACGCAAATTCTTTGTATAAACAAATTGAACATTGACATATTAGATGAGTAAGTTTATAATAAATAAAAATATATAAATAGTTTTTCGCTAGGGGAGCCTTTTGGCTGAGATTAACCCTTTGGACCTGATCCAGATAATGCTGGCGTAGGGAAGCGGTTTTTAGTCAATACCTCCAAGCGAAAAAATAGGAGGTTTTTTTATGTTACAAAGTTTTTTTGAGTCTATGCAAGGTCAAATTTTTGTAGTAGTACTCATCGTACTTGCTTTTGCACTTATTTTTAAGCTAAGTAAAAAGGGGGATAATAATATAAAGGCCCTTACATATTCTGCAATTGCTGTAGCTGTAGCTTATGTACTCAACCAGATTACTTTATTTCGCATGCCACAAGGAGGTTCTATTACGCCTTTTTCAATGTTGTTTATTGTAATGATTGGATATTACTTTGGTGTGCGACAAGGAATATTAGCTGGAGTTGCATTTGGATTACTAGATCTTTTAATTAATCCTTATGTTATTCATCCAGTTCAAATGCTGATGGACTATCTCTTAGCGTTTGGCTCTTTAGGCATGGGGGCAGTACTTGCAAAACGGGGCATTATACCTACGTATCTCTTAGGTGTTCTTGGAAGACTTGTGTGCAGTGTATTATCAGGTGTCATCTTCTTTGCATCCTATGCACCAGAAGGGCAAGGGGCATTTATGTACTCTACCATCTACAATGGTTCTTATATGGGGGCAGAAGCCTTATTAACGTGTATACTATTAGCGATACCTACGGTGAGAAATGCAATTAATGAGGTGAAGAATAAGGTGGTCAGGTGACAAGGTGGTCAGGTGGTCAGCAAAACCATAAAAGCTGAAAGCGGAATGCTGAAAGCGGAATACTGAAAGCGGAAAAACAACAAAACTCTCGCCTATAGGCGAGAGTAAGATGGGGTGATCTTCGATCACCCCCTTTGTTATACATCTAGAATATTCTACTTTTGACCCTAGCTACTGCCGAGTCATCCTAGAGCGTTAGCGAAGGATCTGTGACCCCAAAGGAATCCCCTAATGCTAGTGACTAGTGACTGGTTGCTGATAGCTAAATTGCCGAAGGCAATTTTATGCGAAGGCTTCTGCTTCTATCAACTTTGCGCAGGAGCTTTGGCGTAATAGCTCTATGGCTTTTTCGCTGTCGGATACTTTTAGGATGATTACTACTTTGTGTTCATGTACCGGTAAACAACAATAAGAGTATTCTATATCAATATCAGACATAGAGAGGCCTTTGATAACAGTGAGCATAGATCCTGGACTATCATTTACTTCAATAGCTAAAACTTTAGTCTGATTTACTACAAAGCCAGCCTCTTTTAGTTTTTCTGCTGCTTGTTCTGGTTTGTTAGGAATCAATCTCAAAATGCCATAGTCTGTAGTCTCGGCGATGGTCAAAGAGCGGAGATTAATATCATTTTTATGAAGAATTTCTAAGGCTTCTGAGAGACGACCTTTCTTATTTTCTAAAAATACAGAAACTTGTTTAATCATTTTATCACTCCCCTTGTAGATTTCGTTTATCAATTACACGTTTTGCTTTTCCTTCACTTCTTGGTATGCTCTTAGGTTCTACTAACCTGATTTTAGCACTTATCTGTAAAACAGAGTGGATTTTTTGTTTTATCTTGCGTTCTAATTCTTCTAGATTGCTAATTCGATCTGAGAATAATTCCTCAGAAAGTTCTATTTGTATCTCTAGATTATCTAAAGTACCTTCTCTAGTGACGATAAGCAAGTAATGTGGTTCTACATTACCAAATTCCATTAAAACACTTTCGATTTGAGATGGGAATACATTTACCCCTCGAATGATGAGCATATCATCACTTCTTCCGGATACTCTTTCCATTCGGACGTGAGTTCTGCCACATTCACATACTTCTTTATGTAAAACAGAAAGGTCTCTCGTCCTATAGCGCAGAACTGGAATGCCTTCCTTTGTCAAAGTAGTAAATACGAGCTCTCCAGGTGCCCCATATGGTAATGGCTCTAAAGTGTTTGGATCAATAATTTCTGGAAGAAAGTGATCTTCCCAAATATGCATGCCGTTTTTGCATTGGCATTCGATGGCTACTCCAGGTCCCATGATTTCCGATAATCCGTAAATATCATGAGCAGAAATATGAAGTCTTTCTTCAATCTTTTTTCTCATATTTTCAGACCAAGGCTCTGCGCCAAATATACCTGATTTTAGTTTGATCTCTCCAGGATCAATGCCATATTGTTCGATGGCTTCTGCTAAATATATGGCGTAAGAAGGAGTACAAGCTAGCAAGGTGCTGTGAAAATCCTTCATAAGCATAATTTGTCTTTCTGTATTACCGCCAGACATAGGTATAACAGATGCACCAAGCTTTTCTGCACCATAATGAATCCCAAGTCCACCTGTGAATAAGCCATACCCATAAGAGACCTGCACTACTGAATTGGAGTCAGCGCCTGCAGCTACAAAAGCACGTGCACATAGTTCAGCCCAATTACTTATATCCTCTCTAGTATATCCTACAACAGTAGGTTTACCAGTAGTACCAGATGAAGCGTGAATTCGAACGATTTCCGATAATGGCGCTGCAAAGAGTCCGTAGGGGTAACTGTCTCTTAAATCTTGCTTTGTAGTAAAAGGTAATTTAGATAAGTCGCTAATCTCTGTAATATCCTCAGGGGCAAGATCTACACTTTGAAATTGGCTACGATAAAAAGGTACATTATGATAAATTCTTCGTAGCATTTTTTGTAGTCGTTCATTTTGAATATACATCAATTCATCACGAGACATGGTTTCAATTCTTTTATTCCAATACATCTTGATCAACTCCAATTTTATTTATTAAGGTGGTCAGCAAAACCATAATTCGCCTATGGGCGGGTAAGTGTAAGAGACTTCACAGCTCACTTGATAAATTTGCAAACAAATTTCTCAAGTCGCGCCACTCGCTAAATAAAAGCTAAAGCTTTTATCTACGCACCCACATGATTCCACAAACAAATTGGCAAGCCATTTGTTTGTGGAATCATATGTATGCTACAAAAGCTACGCTTTTGCTTAGCTCGTTAGTTCACGCAAAAAACGCCCTTTAATATAAAATTAAAGGACGAGTTTATACCCGCGGTACCACCTTGATTGATTGCTCCACTTTGGGCAAATGGAAAACTCCATTTGCTTATTTGATAACGTTTTGTTATAAACGGTCATACCTACTCTTAGTTCAGCAGACAACTCCGGAATGAACTTCTTCTATATGAAAATGTTAGTTTTCAGCAGCCACTAACTCTCTTTAATTTCTATCATAGAGTACTCTTTCCTTCACAGTCGATTAAATTATTAAACCTAATAATATAATATGAAAAAGAGTAAGTCAAGGAGGTTTTAAAATTTATTTATTTTAAATTCCCCTAAGCCCATATCTACATTAATGTGGTATTTTGAATCAGCGTTGTCATAGTTTTCTGTAATGTACTTGTTATCAGATTGCTTTATAAAGTCTAGTTCAGATATATTGGTAGAGTTTAATGCGCCATCAAATTCTAATAGGATTCCAGCTTCTTTAGGAATATTTAATTCAATTCTAGAAACTCCTGAGTCAATGTCTATAGTACCATCTGTAGATTTATCACTTAGATAGATTTCCATATTGCCTGCTCCTAAATCAATATCTAGATCCTTTAATTTTATATTCTTTAAATCTACTATCCCATTTACAGCTCCTGAATCAATATCAAGGCTCCAAGGGAGCTCCTCATTGAGAGCTAAATCAAGACTATAATCAAATTTAGAATCAGAGAAAAACTTTTGAGTAAAATTTTCATGTGAAATATGTAGATGCTGAAGATTGTTTTCTACAGTGTCTTCAATATCTAATCCAGCTAAATTAGAGTCAATAGTCGCAAAATCTGGGGTTCCTGACCTTATATTAAATTCCATAGCCCCTAAATCTAAGTCTAATTTACCAGCAGAAATGTCGTTCTTCGCCGATATTGTGTAAGATTCCAATTCACCTATTTCATAAGAATGAGGTATAGGAGCTTTTTCTTGAAGATAATAGCCGTAAACGAGAAGTATAACAAAAAACAAAAGCCATAGTAAAGAATTAATCACTTTGTTTTTTACTATAATCGTTAAGCCTACAATTACTAGTATTAAAGGCCATAATTTACTGAAGGCGGTAAATAAGTACCTAAATTCATATTGAATGATATTTAGATTGTTTAAGAGCCAAAAAGCCCCTAATAACACAAATATTAATCCAATGATGATATTGTTTTTATTCTTCATGGTCTCTACTCCCTCCCTTTACAATAATAAATAGTCCCAATACAATGAGTATAACTGGCCAGACATACTTAGAATCTAAAAATGGTGTAAACTGCCTTAACAGAAATAGCACACCGCTAATAATGAGAACAATTCCAATGAGTTTGCTATTGTCAGCATTAAGTATATTTTCTGACTTGTTATCCCCTTCCACTTTTTCATAATCTTCAGATGGAAGTATAATGGCAGCAATAATATAAAGTAAGATACCAGTTCCATAAGCAAAGGCTGCTATTGCCCAAATGATGCGTATAATAGATGAATCCACCCTAAAATATTCGCCAAGGCCTCCACATACACCAGAGATTATTTTGTCTTTTGTTGACTTGTGCAATCGAGTATCCAATTCGATTCCTCCTTTTTATTCATTTATTACTATACCCACTAATAATCATTTGAAAAATGAGAAAGTATAAAATAAATGTGGTAATATAGTAATATGTTAAAAATACTGTAACTTTCCTTCTGAGATAAAAATGATTCACCTTCTCAGAGGATTTGTTTATATTCAGTATACCACGGAGAGGAGATCTTTCAATGCAAGATATGTTTAATGAATTATTAATATTTCGAAATATTCAGCAAAACCCAGTAATCGACCAATTTAGAAAATTTACCACTGCTAGAGAAATTCCTCATAAAGTAGAGCATTTATTTCAAATGCAGTATGAGATTGTTCGTATTTCTGGAAAAAAAGGAATCTCATGGAAGCAAACAGTATTAGATATCCTGCTAATGGACGAAAATCTGTTTACTTTAAAATGCGAGAGGCGAGAGAGAATAGACGAAAATTTGCTTACTCTTGTGGCTGGAGATATTCACATTATTAGAAATCTATACAATTACGACTGGATAACCGTTTTAGAAGAATTGAGTGTAAATCGTAGCACTGTTTTTACACTGGATACAGAGGAATTTGAAAACATAGATATTCATAGCCTTCTTGCGAATAACAATATTGGAGAGCGATTTATTGTAAAAGAGTTATCCAATTATATTAGAGAAAATGGAACAGGTTTATTTTCAAAGGAATCTGTTTTTAAGTGGGACGACGCAAAGCAATGCTTAAGTGAAATAAAGGAATTTGACCGTGTGCGTTTTGAGGATTTAATAGGTTATGAAGGGCAAACCAAGGTCCTAAAAGAAAATACCCTTAGTTTTATAGACCGGGGAAAAGGTAATAATGTATTGCTTTATGGGCAAAGGGGAACAGGTAAATCTTCATCTGTAAAGGCTCTCGTCAATGAATATGCCCACAAGGGTCTAAAAATTATTGAACTTAAAAAAGGACAATTAGATGCCATAGCTTCTATTATTGAGATTACTCGTCATAGAGACTTTAAATTTATTCTTTTTATAGATGATTTGTCTTTTGAAGAGTTTGAGACAGATTATAAAAAGTTTAAAGCTATAATAGAGGGAAGCTTTGAAAAAAAGCCTAATAATGTATTAATCTATGTAACGTCAAACAGACATCATTTAGTTAGGGAAACGTTTAAAGAAAGAGAAGAAGATGTAAATGTAAGCGAAACGGCTCAAGAAAAACTTTCTCTCTTTGATCGATTTGGTCTTACCATTTTATACGAGCAACCAAAAGATGATTTGTACAATGAAATGGTTATAAAATTAGCCAGAAGAAATGGCATCAAACTCCCTGAAAAAGAGCTTTTACAATTAGCCAATGAGTGGAAGGTGAGCAAAGCATCAAAATCTGGAAGAGCGGCACAGCAACTCGTAGACTCGTTGAGTTCTAAGTTGTAAGTTCTATGTAAAACAAGGTGGTCGGGTGGTCAGGTGGTCAGGTGGTCAGAAAAAGCATATCTCGCCTATAGGCGAGTGAGGGTTTTCCCGTCCAACCGTCCAACTTAAAAGACGAAGACTTGGCTAAGCCAAGTCTTCGTCTTTTGTAATTTCCTTTAGTGATGCAGCAAGTGCTGCTAGGTTTTGAATTTCGGAAGGGATGATGATTTTTGTTGATTTGCCATCGGCTACTTTTGTTAAAGTTTCTAAGCTTTTAAGTGCGATGACTTCAGCGCTTGGGTAAGCTTCTTTGATCATTTTAAGACCTTCAGCAGTAGCTTCTTGTACTTTTATAATCGCTTCTGCTCGACCCTCTGCTTCTTTGATTGCAGCTTGCTTCTGAGCTTCTGCAATTAAGATTTGTGATTCCTTTTGTCCTTCTGCTACTAGTATAGAAGATTTCTTTTCTCCTTCTGCTCTAAGAATAGATTCTCGTCTTTCACGTTCCGCTCTCATTTGCTTTTCCATTGCCTGCTGAATGTCTTCAGGAGGGAGAATGTTTTTTACTTCTACTCGATTTACTTTAATTCCCCATGGATCTGTAGCTTCGTCAAGGATACTACGCATTTTAGTGTTGATTAAATCTCTAGAAGTTAGAGTTTCATCTAATTCTAAATCGCCGATAATATTACGTAAAGTAGTGGCAGTTAAATTTTCAATAGCAGCCATAGGTCTTTCTACACCATAGGTATAAAGTTTAGAATCTGTAATTTGAAAGTAGATAACGGTATCAATTTGCATAGTGACATTGTCTTTTGTTATTACTGGTTGTGGAGCAAAATCGATTACTTGCTCTTTTAGAGAAACTTTTTTTGCAATTCGATCCATTAACGGAATTTTTACGTGTAGCCCAACGCTCCATGTATCCATATATGCACCTAATCGCTCGATGACATAGGAATTTGCTTGTGGTACAATGCGGATATTAGGAATGATAATAAACACTATAATAAGAACTAAAAAAATAAGATATGGCATATTTACTCCTCCTCAAGAGTTTTTACAATTAATTTTACACCTTCGATTCTAATTACTTTTACTTTCGTATCTTTTGTGATTGTATTTTTGTCTTCAGTGGTAGCAGTCCAAATCTGTCCATTAACCTTTACTTGCCCAACTTTAAAGGGTTCAATATCTTTAGTAACAATGCCCATAGAGTCAATGATAACGTCTAAATTCGTTTTATGTCGCCCTACGCGAAGATGCTTAACGACAATAGGTCTTGTAAAAGCTAGCAAGGCTAAAGACACGACGATAAACAAGCCGATTTGTACGGGAATAGAGAAGTTTAGTATTGCTGCTAGTACTGCAATAAAAGCTCCGGCTGCAAACCAAATAGTGGCAAGACCTAAAGTAATACCTTCGATAATTGAAAATAGTACAATAGCTACAATCCAAAAGAGAATCATCTGTTCATTATCCATTATCTCCCTCCTTTTAATGGTAATTTTATTATAACATACAAATGAATGAACTACTAGAAATTCTACTGCATTCAAGGCGGAATTTTCTTGACATATAGCCCTTACAGTATATAAAATAACTAATAATTATACTTTTGATAAAGAGAGGAATTAAAACATGGAATACGAACTTGTTCACACATGTATTAGAGTTTTTGACTTAGATAAATCAATAGAATTCTACAATAAAGCATTAGGCTTAAAAGAGGCTAAGAGAGTGGATTATCCTGACAAAAGATTTACACTCGTTTATATGGCTGATGAAATTAGCGGTCATGAAATTGAACTGACTTATAATTACGATCAAAACGGGCCTTATGAACTTGGGAATGGATACAGTCACGTAGCTTTTTACGTAGACGATTTGCAAAAATCATACCAAGCACATAGAAGCGCAGGATATTCAGTATCCGAGCCAAAGAGCCTTGACGATTCAGGATTAAAACTCTACTTCGTCAAAGATCCAGATGGCTATGCAATAGAAATAATTGAACAAGCATAAAAATAGGAAAGTTCTATGTCTTAAGTAATAAGGTTTATTGCTTTTGCATGGAACTTTTTTGCAAAGTGGTCAGGTGGTCAGGTGGTCAGGTGGTCAGGTGGTCAGGTGGTCAGGTGGTCAGGTGGTCAGGTGGTCAGGTGGTCAGGTGGTCAGGTGGTCA